>DASYUP010000544.1:0-13874 GCA_036001185.1 Thermoanaerobaculia bacterium | reverse complement strand
TCGTAGGGGAGGAGCAGCCCCTCGTGGCTGGCGAAGAAGTCCACCCGGCGCAGGTCGCTGACCGCGCCGCCGGCGAGCGATTCCATGAAGCGCAGCGACTCGCCGATCGACTCCACCATGCGCTGGTACTCGCTCGCCAGCGGCGAGTGCTCGACGAATTCGAGGTCCCAGTATTCGGGGTGATGGAGATCGGCAAAGCCGCCGTCGATCAGGCTGCGCACGAAGTTGAGGGTGAGCGCGGCGCGCTCGTAGCCGCGCAGCATCAGCTCCGGCTGCGGCACCCGGTCCTCGGGCGTGAAGGCAGGCCGGTTGATGAGGTCGCCCCGGTAGCAAGGCAGCGAGACGCCGTCACGCTCCTCGCGGTCGGCCGAGCGCGGCTTCGCGTATTGCCCACCGAAGCGGCCGACGCGGATCACCCGCTTCTGGCTGCCGTGCACCAACACCAGGCTCATCTGCAGCAGGATCTTGAGCTTGGCGGTGAGCACCGCGGAGGTGCAGTCGGCGAAGGTCTCGGCGCAGTCGCCGCCCTGCAGGAGGAAGCGCTCGCCGCGCTGGGCCTCGGCGAGCTGCGCCTTGAGCCCCTCGACCTCCCAGGAGGTGACGAGCGGCGGCAGCTGGGCCAGCTCGGCGACCGTGCGCTCGAGCGCCGCCGGATCCGGGTAGAGCGGCTGCTGCAGCGCCGGCAGCTGCCGCCAGGAGTCGGGCTGCCAGTCGCGCGCCAGCGGGCGCGCCAGGCCGAGGCCGGGAGTGGTCGCCATCGGACGAAGGATAGCGGACCCTGGCGCCGGCACCCAAGGTTGGCCCAAGAAGATGGTCCCGCAAGGATGGCCCCGCGCACCTAAGATTCGGTGCGTGGATCCATCGCCGTCCGCCAGCGCCGCCGCCGAGCTCGCCGCCGCCCTGGGCCGCGTCGGCGACCGCGGCCTGCTGGTGGTCACCGGCGCCGGGGTGAGCCTCGCCTCGGGCATTCCCACCTTCCGCGGCAGCGACCCCGAGGCCATCTGGACGCGCGACGTCACCGAGCTCGCGACCCGGCGCTACTTCGAAGACGATCCGGTGGGCTCGTGGCGCTGGTACATGGAGCGCTTCGATCGCGCCCTGGCGGCAGCGCCCAACGCCGCTCACGCGGCGCTCGCCGGGCTGGAGCGCTGGCAGACCGGCCGCGGCGCGCCTTTCCTGCTCGTCACCCAGAACGTCGACACGCTTCACGAGCAGGCCGGCAGCGAGCGACTGGTGAAGGTGCACGGCAGCGCCGACCGCGTGCGCTGCTCGCGCGACCGCTGCGCGCTGGGCACGCCGCGCGGCTCGCTGCCGCGCGCCGCCGTCGACCTCGAGCCCTTCCGCCGCCAGCCGGAGCTCCAGCACCTGCCCCGCTGCCCCGCCTGCGGCGCGCTGCTGCGCCAGCATGTCCTCTGGTTCGACGAGAGCTACCACGAGCACGACGACTACCAGCTCGGACGGGTGATGGCGGCGGCCGGCGAGGCGGCGCTCGTCCTCTTCGTCGGTACCTCCTTCTCGGTCGGCATCACCGATCTGCTGGTCGGCGCCGCCTGGCGCCGGGGGGCCACCGCCATCGCCATCGACCCGGCGGAGCCACCCCGCCAGGCCGCCGGGGTGCGCTTCCTGCGCGCCGCCGCCGAGTCGCTGCTCCCTGCCGTCCTCGGCGAGCTCTAGGCCGAACCCCGTCTCGGGCTGTGAAGGCCTTACTTGACTTGGAGATACGGGCGCCCGTACCCTCTTCGTGTACCCGGAATCGGAGGAGGAGGCGGCCAGCCCATGGCGAACATCCCTGGCGGGCCCGAAGGCCCGACATCGCTGACCCCATCGCGCGGGACCGAGCGCAGCTCGGGCCACCGCGCCGTCATCGGCGCCGCGACCGCCGTGCGCGGGCAGATCGCCGCTCGCGAGGACCTGTGGATCGAAGGGCAGTTCGACGGCGAGATCCAGGCCGCTGCCCACCAGCTCACCGTGGGCGCCGGCGGCCGCGTGCGCGCCGACGTCAAGGCGCGCACGGTGGTCGTCGAGGGCGAGCTGCAAGGCAACGTCGCCGCCGAACAGATGGTGCTCGTGCGCGCCGGCGGGCGCATGCTGGGCGACATCCAGGCGCCCCGCGTCGGCCTCGAAGAGGGCTGTCACTTCCGCGGCAACGTCGACATGACTCCCGGCGCCGCCGCCGCCACCGCGGCGAGCACGCCCGCGGAAACCGCCTCGGCGGCGCTGACGGCGCCTCCAGCGATCGACGCCGAGACCGCACCAGTGGGCGAGCGGAGATCATGATGCGACTCTGGCCGCTGCGTGCCGAATCCTCGTCGCCGGTGCTCGAGCCGTCGGCTCCGCCGCCCTCGCCGTTCCGTTCGTGGGCCCTCGCCGACCTCCTGCGGCGCCGCCAGGCCGATCGCCGCTGGCGCGTCCTCGACCTCGGCGAGGCCACCAACGGCAACATGCTCTTCTTCACCAGCCGCGGCGCCAGCTACGTCGTCGAGGCGCTCTACGACACCACGGCTCCCTGCCGCCAGGGCGGACGCTTCGACGCCACCAGCATGCGCTCGTTGCCCAACCTGCTGACCTACCCGCCCGGCACCTGCTTCGACGTGGTGCTCGCCTGGGACCTGCTCGACTACCTCGGGCCCGCCGGCCTCGCGGTGCTCGGCGAACGGCTAGCGCCCTGCTGCCACCCACACACGCTGCTGCACGCGGTGGTGGCGCGCGAGGGCAAGCTGCCGCCGCATCCGGCGGCCTGGGAGCTGGTCGACGAGCAGACCATCCGCCAGCGGCCGGCGGGCGGGCCGCAAGTCAACCCGGCCCGCCTCACCGACGCCAGCCTGCAGCGCGCCCTCGGCGCCTTCCGCGTGCATCGCAGCTACCTGCTGCAGAACGGCCGGCAGGAGTTCCTCCTCGAGCCGGGCACGCCGTCGCTGCCACCGGCGGTCGCCGGCCCCGTGCGTCGCCAGAAGCGCGTCGTCCGGGTCTGAGCGCGACAAGGCGGCACCTCTAGCTAGTGCTTCGGCAGGCCCGCGCCGCGGCTACAGTCCGAGAGCGCCCGCTCCCTCGATCGGCTCCAGCAGCTCCAGCTCGGCGATACGCCAGTTGCCGCTGTCGAGAATCCACAGTGTGCGCACGCGCCGCGTCTCACGGGCCGGCCCGGCGCCGCGGTCTAGGGTGACGGCGGCGACGAAGAAGAGGGTGCCGCTGCGCTTGTCAGCGGCCAGGGTGAGCCGGCGGTCCGACACCCCGATGTCGATCCGCTGCGCCCCGGTGCGGAAGCGCAGCACGGCGCCGGCGAGCTCTTGCGGCTCACGCAGCTCTCCTTCGTAGGGCTGCGCGCGGGCGACGAAGCCGGGAGCGAAGAAGTCGACCACTCCCTGGGCGTTGGCGACGGCGGCGAGCGAGCTCTCCTCGCCGTGACGCTCCAGCCTGTCGGTGAGGGCGTCGAGCCGCCGGTAGATGCGCCGCTGCGGCGAGTGCCACCAGGACCAAAGCACCGCCAGCGCGACGAACACCGCCGCCGCGATCGCCAGGCGCCGCCAACCGGTCGTCATGGCGGGAAGATAGCAGCCGCCGGAAGGTGGGCCCCGCCGCCCCAGCGAGGGCGGGAAGACCCCAACACTTTGTGCGGCCGGCGCGTTTGTCAGGGTGTGACGGAGGCGATGCTGGCCGAGGACCTTCCCCTGACCGCCACCGCGACCCCGGAGGAGCGGCTCGAGCAGCTCTTCGCGGCGCACCACCGGCGGCTCCACCGGCTCGCCCTGCGGCTGCTGGGCGACGTCGAGGAGGCGCGGGACCTGGTGCAGGAAACCTTCGTGCGCGCCGCCCGCGCGATCGGCCGTGTCCCCGGTGTCGAGCCGGGGGCCGAGGCGTGGCTGGTGCGGGTGGCCGTCAACCTCTGCCGCGACCGCCGACGCCGCCAGGCGGTGCGCAGGCTGCACGCGGCGCCGCTGCCGCCCGAGGTCGCCGCCAGCGACGAGGAGGCGCCCCGCATCGCGCGCTGGACGGTGCGGGCGGCGCTGCGATCGCTCCCACCCCGCCGCCGCGCCATCGTCATCCTCCACGAGCTCGAGGGCCGCACGACGAGCGAGATCGCCTCCCTGCTCGGCACGCGACCGGTGACCGTGCGCTGGCATCTCGCCATCGCCCGCCGCGAGCTCGCCCGCCGGCTGCTCGCCGGCACCACCCAGCCGGAGACGACCCCATGACGCAGTCTTCCCGCGACGACCGCCTGCGCGCCCTGCTGCGCGACGCCGACCCCGCGGCCGGCGCGCCTCCCCTGCCGCCGGCCGACCTGGCGCGCATTCGCCGGGCGGCACACGCGGCCCTGGTGGCCCCGTTGCGTTCCTTCGGCTGGCGACCGCTCGCCTGGGCGGCGGTGGCGGCCCTGGTCCTGCTGGCGGTCGGGCTCGCCGCCCTCGGCAGACGCGAGCGCGCGACCCTGGCGCCTCAGACCACCGTCGCCGCGGCCGCCGCTCGACCGTCAGCGCCAGTGGCCAGCGATGCAGCCGCGGCGCCGACCGTTGCGGCGGCCCCCGTTGCCGCGCCGGCAGCAGGGGCCACTCCTCGGGCTGACCGGCAAACATCCCACCCGACCGCCCCCTTCCCGCGGACCAGGCCCATCAGGCACCCGCGGCCCGCCGCTGCCAGCGCCGCGGTGGCGGCAGTGGCCGCGGCACCGCCGCGTCAGATCCAGCTCACCACTCCCGGCGGCACGAGGATCGTCTGGGTCCTCGAACCGTCGCCCGGTCGTTGAAGGCCCCAATCCGTCGCCCCAAGGAGAAGACCATGTCGACTGCCGCCCGTTCCGCCCGCACGCTGCTCGCACTCGCGCTGGCGTTGCTGCTTCCCCACCCGGGCCGCGCCGAGGGCGGCCCCCAGGTGGTGGAGCGGCGCTACCAGCTGAGCTTCCTCAACGCCGCAGAGGCGACGGCGATCGCCCAGAATCTCTGTCCCACCGAGGGTCGCTGCAGCGTCGGCAGCATGGGCCAATCGATGCTGCTGGTCACTGCGGACTCCTCGACCCAGGGGCGCATCGGCGCCGCCCTGCGCACCGCCGACGTACCGCCGGCGGCGCAGGCCTTCCAGCTCATCCTCCTCGAGGCCCATCGCGGGGGCAGCGGCACCCCCGAGGGCCTGCCAGCCTCCGCCCGCAAGGCGCTCGCCGACGTTGCCGAATTCCTCCCGTTCGGGCGCTTCGACCTGATTGCGCCGATCGCCTTCATCCGCACCACCCACGACGCGCGACTAACCGTCGCCCACGACGCCGAGCTCTCCTATGAGCTGTCGCTGAGCTTCCGCGGCGATCCGCGGCAGCCGGGCGCCGAGCTGCTGATCGACACCTTCCGGCTGCGCCTGATCCCCGCCGAGCCCATCCTGGTGGCCCTCGCCGCCCAGCCTGGCTACTCGGCCGGCGCGCAGTTGCCGCGCCGCTCGCCGCCGGGCGGCGGCAGTGCCGCGCCGGCACCGGCGCCCGCCGCCGCCGTGCCGGGGGGGAGCGGCACGCCGGCCCCGGCGCCCCCGTCGACGCCCCGTCCCAGCGTGGCCGAGGAGCTCCTCGGCACCTCCTTCTCGATCCACAAGGGAGAGACGGTGGTGGTCGGCACTTCGAAGCTGGAGGGCAACGACCGCGCCCTCGTCGTCCTCCTCACCGCCCTGCCCTGACTCGTTCGCGCGGCCCGAGACGCGAACGGCGGCGAGCTCCCGCTCGCCGCCGTCACCGTCTCCAGCTCGGCCGGTCGCCACCGGCCGCTCGCTCAGCTCGCCTTCTTCTCGGCCGCCACGACCGCCACGGTGGTCTTGCCGCCCTCGGCGCCGATGGTGAACATCAGCGTGCGCTTGCCATCGGCGCTCTCGCCCATCAGCATGCCGCCGCTGCTGTCACCGGTACCGTAGTGACTCTCGGTGTTGACCTTGAAGCCGCCGCTCTCGAGCCGCTCCTTGTAGAAGGCGAACACCTTGTCGACGCCGTCGCTGGTGGTGACGGAGAAGGTGCTCTGGCTGCCCTCGGCGCTCTGCGCGCTGTAGGCGGCCTGGGTGGTCCCACCCGGGTAGACCGGCACCCAGTCGGGCGCCTGGGCGGCGCCGCCGAAGGTCGCCACCTCGCCGTTGGCGCCACGGACCTCCATCTTGCCCGCCTGCTGGTCGAAGTTGACGCTCGCCTGCGCCCCCTTGGCGTCGCTGAAGTTGATCTTGCCTTCCTTGATGTCCTTCATGTCGAGGGTGACCACCTCGCCGGTCTTCTTGTTGCGGATGGTCACCTTGCCGGCGGCCTCGTCGGCGCTCACCATCTCGAGGTCCGGGTTCATGGCGGTGATCATCTTCATGGTGGCGACCTCGGGGTGCGCCTGGTACTCGGCGGCCATCGACTTCACCTTGTGGGCGCCCCACCAGACGAACCCACCGACGGCGACCCCGCCGAGGACGAGAATGCCCACGCATCCGATGGCCACCCAGGCCCAGACGCTCATACCCTTCTTCGGCGGAACAGGCTGCTGCGGCTGCACCATGGGGACGATTCCTCCTCGGTCAGTGACCACTGCTGTTGTTTGGGGAGCGGCATACGTTAGCACGCGACCGCGCCCTGCCACTCGCCGCCGCGGCGGCCTCGTGTCGTCGACCCTGCGGTAACATCCGGGCCGCATGGCGAGCGGCGAGATCGACTATGCCCGGCTGCTGCAGCGGGCCCTCCGCTCGGTGGTGCGCGAGGTGCTCGAACGCACCCTGCGCGACGGCCTGCCGGGCGAGCACCACTTCTACCTCAGCATCCGCACCGACCATCCGCAGACCTCCGTTCCCCCGTTCCTCCGCCAGCGCTATCCGGAGGAGATCACCGTCGTCATGCAGCACCAGTTCTGGGACCTGGGCGTGGGCGACGAAGGGTTCGCGGTGACGCTGCGCTTCGACGGCATGCCGGCGCGCCTGGTGGTGCCGTGGGAGGCGGTGGTCGCCTTCTTCGACCCGGTGGCGGAGTTCGGGCTGCGCTTCGACCTGGCGGCGCTGAGTGGCGCCTCCACCGGGCCGCGGCCGACGCCGATGCCGGTTGGCGAGACCAGCAGCGAGAAGGCGGCGGCACCGGAGAGCGAGCAGCCGGCGGCGGACCCGCCAGCGGCGGCGGGGGCGGCGGCCGAGCCCGAGGGGAAGGTGCTCTCCTTCGGCCGCCCGCGCGAGCGGCGCGAGGACGAATGATCGTCGCCGAGGACGGTCAGACCCTCGACAGCCGCGAGCGCTTCCGCGGCCGCACCATCACCGTGCTCTCCGAGCGCGTGCGGCTCCCCAACGGCCACGAGATCGAGCTCGACGTCGTCCGCCACCCGGGCGCCGCCGCCGTGGTACCGCTCGATGCCGATGGCAACGTGCTGATGGTGCGCCAGTACCGGCACACCGTCGGCGGCTGGCTGCTGGAGATCCCCGCCGGCAAGCTCGCCGCCGGCGAGGACGCCGCCACCGGCGCTCGCCGCGAGCTCGAGGAGGAGGCCGGCGTGCGCGCCGCCGAGCTGCGCGAGTTGGGCTCGATCCTTGTCTCCCCGGGCTTCTGCGACGAGCGCATCTGGCTCTACCTCGCCACTGGCCTCGCCTCGGTGCCCCAGCGGCTGGAGGACGACGAGGTGCTGTCGCTCGAGCGCGTGCCTCTCGCCGAAGCCGTGCGCCGCGCCGAGGCCGGCGAGATCGTCGACGCCAAGTCGACCTGCGCGCTGCTACGGGCGGCCGCGCTGTTGCGGACGCGCTGAGTTCCTCCGCTCGGGTGTAGGGGCGGGGCTTGCCCCCGCCCACCGGTGGCACGGCGACAGCGGCTGAGCCTCTACGGCGCCGCCAACCCCGTGGCCTGCGTGTACGCCGCCCGCACCGTGTCGATGGTGTCGGCGTCCGCCGCGCTCTTGTCGTGGCGATAGCCCTTGACGCGGGCGAAACGCAGGGCCAGGCCCGCGGGGTACTGCGAGCTCGCCTGCAGGTCGTTGTAGGCGATCTCCACCACCACGTCCGGACGCACGTAGACGACGTGGTGATCGCGGCGCTCGGCGAGAGCGAGCAACCGCTCCGTCTGCCAGACGAGCATCTCGTCGGAGAGGCCCTTGAACGTCTTGCCGAGCATGACGAAGCCGGCCTGCGGATAGTCGCCGGCGGGGTACCGGCCGCCGGGGTCGCGGGCACCGAGGTGGAGGTTGGAGAGCCAGCCGTGTCGCCGCCCGCTTCCCCATTCCACCGCCAGGATGACGAGGTCGAGCGTCTTCGCCCGCTTCACCTTCAGCCAGCTCGCCCCGCGGCTCCCCGCTTCGTACGGGGAGTCGAGAGCCTTCGCCATCAACCCCTCGTGGCCGCGCGCCAGCGTGCGCTGGAAGAACGACTCGGCGGCGGCGCGATCACCGGTCACCAGCCGCTCCACGCGCTGCGCCTCGGGCACCAGGCCGGCGAGCGCCACCACCCGCTCGCGCTGCGGCGCCGACAGCAGCTCGGTGCCGTCGCGCCACAGGCAGTCGAAGAAGAACGGTGACAGCGGCAGCTCGCCGCGCAACGCCTCCACCTCGAGCTTGCGGCCGAAGCGCCGCATGGTCACCTGGAAGGGGTGCGGCGTGCCGTCGGCGCGCAGGGCGATCACCTCGCCGTCGAGGATGAGCTCGCGGGCCGGCAGCGCCCGCACCGCCTCGACCACCTCGGGCACGGCGACGGTGACCTCGTTGAGACGCCGCGAGTAGACGCGCACCTCGCCATCACCCTTGTGCACCTGCACGCGGGCGCCGTCGAGCTTGGCCTCCAGGCTCGCCTCGCCGAGCAGGAAGAGCGCCTCGCCGACGTCGGCGGCGCTCTGCGCCAGCATCGGCTGCAGCGGCCGGAAGAGCTCGATGCCGAGCCGCGAGAGCGCCGCCTCGCCGCCCCCGGCGAGCGCCGCCACCGCCACGTCCCCCAGGCTTCCCGCCACCATCAGCGCGCGGCGCACGGCGGCCGCCGGGATCCCCGCCGCCCGCGCCACCGCCTCCGCCATCACCCCTTCGAGGGCGCCCTGCCGCAGCTCGCCGTAGAGCAGCCGGCGCAGGAAGTCCTGCTCCGCGGCGGTGGCGCGCGCGAGCAATGCGCTCAGCAGCTCGGCGCGCGCCGCGCCCGAGCCGCTGCCGGCGACGGCGGCGATGGCGCCGAGCGAGGCATCCACCTCCTCGACGGTGAGGCTCGCCGTCAGGGCCGGCGCCGGGCGGACGTCGCGCAGCACCGCCGGCCCGATGCCGATCCGCCCCTGCCGCGGCCCGCCGATGAGGAAGGCGACGGCCACCGCCACCTCGGCCGGCTCGAGGCGCGAGAGCAGGTCGGCGAGGATGGCGATCTTCTCGCGGCGCTTCGAGGTGGCGGCCACCGCGTCGGCGGCGGCGACGAAGTCGGCGAGCAGCACGCCGTCGATGATAGCGAGGCGCCGAGATCGCCGCGTCGCTTCGCTCCTCGCGATGACACTTGGCGTCACGAACCGTCCGCTGCTCGCCCGGGCGCTCGCCCGTCGCCGCGAGCGTTAGGCGCCCGTCGCCGCGAGCGTGGGCGCTCGTCATCGCGAGCGCAGCGAAGCGATCTCGACGCTCCGCCCCCGCCCTCCTACGCCCGCGCCACCGCCATCACCGCCTCCACGATCTCCTCCCGGTTCGGCTTGGCGAAGTAATCGCCGTCCGAGCCATACGGGGGCCGGTGCTCCTGGGCGGTGACGGTGCGCGGCGCGGTGTCGAGCCACCAGAAGCCCTGCAGCTGCTCGAGGGTCTGCTGCAGGATGAAGGCGGAGGCGCCCCCGGGAACGTCCTCGTCGACCACCACTAGGCGGCCGGTCTTGCGCAGCGACTCGCGGATGATGCCCGGGCGGTCGAACGGCAGCAGCGTCTGCACGTCGATCACCTCGCACTCGACACCGGTCCGGGCCAGCAGCTCGGCGGCCTCCATGACGATGCGCAGGGTGGCGCCGTAGCTGACCACGGTGACGCCGCTGCCTTCGCGCAGCACCTCGGGCACGCCCAGCGGCACGGTGAAGTCGGCGACGTTCTGCGGCATGCGCTCCTTGGCGCGGTAGCCGTTGAGCACCTCGACAACGATCGCCGGGTCCTCACCGCGCAGCAGCGTGTTGTACATGCCCGCCGCGCGCGTCATGTCGCGCGGTACGCAGACCCACAGCCCGCGCACCAGATTGAGGATGCCTCCCATCGGCGAGCCCGAGTGCCAGATCCCCTCCAGCCGGTGCCCGCGAGTGCGCACGATCACCGGCGCCCGCTGCCGGCCGGCGGTGCGGTAGGAAAGCGTCGCCAGATCGTCGGAGAGGATCTGCAGGGCGTAGAGGATGTAGTCGAGGTACTGGATCTCGGCGATCGGTCGCAGACCGCGCAGGGCCAGCCCGATGGCCTGGCCGATGATGGTGGTCTCGCGGATGCCGGTGTCGGACACCCGCAGCGGCCCGTGTTTTTCCTGCAGGCCGGCGAAGCCCTGGTTGACGTCGCCCAGGCGGCCGACGTCCTCGCCGAACGCCACCACCCGCGGGTCGCGCGCCAGGTGAGCGTCGAAGCAGGCGTTGAGCACCTCGAAGCCGTTGACCACCGGCGCGTCGGCGGGGTAGTGCGGCGCCACCGGCGTCACCGCCAGCGGCGAGGTCGCCCCCTCGGCATGCAGGTGAGCGGAGTAGCGACGGCGGTTGACCGCCTCGAGCTCGCGGCGCCAGGCGGCCAGCTTCTCCGCTGCCGGCAGCTCCTCGCCGGCGACCAGCGCCAGCGACTCCGCGGCGGCCGCCAGCAGGTGCCGGCGCAGCAGCGTCCCCTGGCGGTCGATACCGCGAGCGAGGGCCCGCAGCTGCTCGCCGTGTCGCGATGCCGTGGCGAGCTCCTGCAGCAGCGCCGTCAGCTCGCGACCCTCGGCGCGGAGGGGCCCCTGGAACTCCTCCCACGCGCGCCGCTGCCCGTCGCGCACCAACCGCGACTCTTCCTTCTCGACCTTCTCGATCTCCTCGGCCGTGGCGATTCCTTCGTCGAGCATCCACTGGCGCATGTGCCGCAGCGGGTCGTGATCCTCCTCCCACCGCAGCCGCTCGGGGGACTTGTAGCGCTCGTGACTGCCGGAGGTGGAGTGCCCCTGCGGCTGCGTCATCTCGACCACGTGCACGAGGGCCGGAACGTGCTCGCGGCGGGCGGTGTCGGCGGCGGCGCGATAGGTCTCGCACAGCGCCGGGTAGTCCCAGCCGCGCACCCGGTAGACGTCGTAGCCGCCACACCCGCGGCTGCCGCCGTCCCGCGACTCGCGCTGGAAACCGGCGAGCAACACCGAGAGGTCCCCCTTGGTGAGCTGATGCTCGTTAGGCACCGAGATGCCGTAGCCGTCGTCCCAGATGGAGATGACGGCGGGCCCCTGCAGCACGCCGATGGCGTTGAGCGCCTCCCAGAACATCCCCTCGGCGCAGCTGGCGTTGCCAATCGTGCCCCAGGCGACCTCGTCGCCGTGCCGGGAAAAGCGCGGATCGGCCGCGGCGGGCAGCTCGCGGTAGAGCTTCGACGCCCAGGCGAGCCCCACCAGCCGCGGCATCTGGGCGCCGGTGGGCGACACGTCCGCCGAGGAGTTGAAGCGCTCGGTGGCGGCGAGCCACTCGCCATCGGGACCCACCAGCGGCGTGGCGAAGTGGGCGTTCATCTGCCGCCCCGCCGAGTTCGGGTCGCGGGTGGGGTCGGGGTCGGCGTAGAGCTGGGCGAAGAACTGCTCGACGGTGAGGCCCCCCACGGCGAGCATGATGGTCTGGTCGCGGTAGTAACCGGAGCGGAAGTCGCCGGGCCGGGCGGCGCGGGCCAGGGCGAGCTGGGCGACCTCCTTACCGTCGCCGAAGATGCCGAACTTGGCCTTGCCGGTCAGCACCTCCTTGCGGCCGACGAGGCTCATCTGCCGGCTGCGGAAGCCGATCCGGTAGTCCCGCAGGATGCTCTCGCGACCGAGCTCGCGGGTGCCGATGGACGCGCTCTCGCCTGGCAACACGATCAACCTCGCTCGCGAATCCGAAGCTGTTTTTCCGTCCCGGTGGCGACCGCACAACGTCACCGGAATGTTTCGGCGATTGCGATGCTAACACGCACAGACGGCCCACTTTGCGCTACCATGAGTGGTGTCGATGTCGGCCTTGTCGTCCGTGCTATTCCATCTGTTCAAAACGCGAGGACGCGACGGGGCGCTGATGGGGGTGCCCCTGGAGGATGGACATGCCGGGCGCGACCGACACCATGAGGGGTGTCCTGGTCGTCGACGACGATCACGCAGTCTGCAGGTTGTTCCAGCTCTTCCTGCAGCGGCTCGACCTCGCCGCGACGGTGGCGCACGACCGCGCCGCGGCGGAGCGATTGCTGGCGGCGAGGCCGTGGCGGCTCCTGATCACCGACCTGCAGCTCGAGGGAGCATCCGAGGGGCTCGAGCTGGCGGCTCTCGCGGTGTCGCTCTCCCCTCGCGTGCCGACCATCCTCGTCAGCGGCTACGGTGGACCCGACGTCGCTGACGCGGCGAGCCGGTGCGGCGCCGATCTCTACCTGCCGAAGCCCGTCTCCTTCGCCGACTTCAGCGCCGCCGTGCGCTCACTCCTCCCCCCCGTCTAGGATCTGCCGCACGCGTCGCGCCAGCACGTCGGCGGTGAACGGCTTCTCCAGCAGCCGGATGCCGGGATCGAGCACGCCATGACTGGCGATCGACTCGTCGGTGTAACCGGAGATAAAGAGCACCTTGAGGCCCGGGTGCCGCGCCTGCAGGCGGTCGGCGAGCTGGCGGCCGCTGAAGTCACCCATCACCACGTCGGTGATCAGCAACTGCAACTCGTCGCTATCGGCGGCGGCGGCGAGCGCAGCCTCGCCTCCCTCGGCTTCGATCACCCGATAGCCGCGCAGCCGCAGCAGCCGCACCACCAGCGCCCGCACTACCTCCTCGTCCTCGGCCACCAGCACCGTCTCGTTGCCGCCCAGCGTCTCCGCCGCCGCCGCCTCCTCCTCGGTGCCTTCGGCCGGCGAGTCGACGCGCGGCAGGTAGACCTTGAAGGTGGTGCCGTGCCCGGGCTCGCTGTAGACCCAGATGTAGCCGCCGCTCTGCTTGACCACCCCGTAGACCATCGCCAGCCCGAGGCCGGTCCCCTTGCCGCGCTCCTTGGTGGTGAAGAAGGGCTCGAAGATGCGACGGCGCACCTCCGGCGTCATGCCGGTCCCGGTGTCGCTCACCGCGATCAGCACGTAAGAGCCGGCCCGGGCCCCGGGGTGCACGCGAGAGTAGGCCTCGTCGAGCTGGGCGTTGCGGGTCTCGATCAGCAGCCTGCCGCCGCGGGGCATGGCGTCGCGAGCGTTGACCAGCAGATTGACGAGCGCCTGCTGCAGCTGATTGCGGTCGACGCGCACGGTGCCGAGCCCCGGCGACAGCAGCGTGGCGAGCTGGATGTCCTCGCCGATGAGCCGGCGCAGCATCTGCTCGAGCTCGCGCACCTCGGCGTTGGGGTCGAGCACCTCCGGCTGCAGCACCTGCTTGCGGCTGAAGGCGAGCAGCTGCCGGGTGAGGGCGGCGGCGCGCTCGGCGGCGCGGCGGATCTCCCACAGGTCGGAAAGGATCTCCGACCCCTCCCCCACCCGCAGCTGCGCCAGCTCGCAATAGCCGAGGATGGCGGTGAGCAGGCTGTTGAAGTCGTGGGCCACCCCGCCGGCGAGCAGGCCCACCGCCTCGATCTTCTGCGCCTGCAGCAGCTGCTCCTCGAGCGCCTGCTGGTCGCTGACGTCGCGCAGCATGGCGAGGGCGCCGCGGATCGCCCCTCCTTCGTCGAGCAGCGGCGCATAGAGCCCCTCGAGCGTCCGCTGCGCGCCCTCGGCGTTGCCCACCTGCCGGCGTGCCGCCGCCACGCGCTCGCCGCCGAGGGCGCGGCGGAAGCAGTCGGC
>DASYUP010000543.1:0-1583 GCA_036001185.1 Thermoanaerobaculia bacterium | reverse complement strand
CCGCTACGGCAAGGACCCCGGCTACTTCAAGGCGGTCAACCTCGATGACCCCACCTTCCAGCAGCGCGAGGTGCACGTCGGCATCGACGGCGCGCTGCTGCCGGAGTTCGACCGCTTCATCAACAGCGTCACGGTGACGCTGCGCAAGACCCATCAGAACGGCGAGCAGACGGTGCGCGAGCTGGTGCTCGACCGCGCCGCGGTCGAGAAGAGCGCCGGCGACCTGCGCATGATCTACGGCTGGGACGCCGACCCCGACCGCCTCGCCTGGCTGCAGTACGACCAGCGCACGCGCTGGAGCTTCAAGGGCGGCGGCTCCTACGAGACCGACTGGAAGAGCGCCGACGCACCGATGATCGAGCTCTTCGCCCCCTACGAGCGGCGCACCGTGCAGCTCACCGGCGAGCCCGCCAAGCTGGTAGCCCAGGGTGTGCGGGCGGTGGTGGTGCAGATCGAGTATCCCTTCTTCGGCGCCGTCCGCCGCCAGCAGCTGGTGGTCAAGGGCGGCGAGGCGTTCGACGAGAAGGAGCTCGAAATCACGCTGCCGCGGGACCAGTTCGAATACGACTACGCCATCACCTGGCAGCTCGCCGCCGGCGAGCGCCGCGTTCGCAAGGGCCGCGACGGCAGCGGCCTGATCTTCGTCGACGAGATTCCTGCCGGCACGGCAGCAACGCAAGGAGGTCAACCGTGACTAACCCCCACCAGACGCACCGCCTGTGGGCCCTCGCCGCACCGGCCCTCGCACTGACGCTCGCCTTTGCCGCGCCGGCGGCGCGAGCGGTCGTGCTCGACGAAGAGAACAAGGTCGAGATCGTCCTCGACGATGGCACCCACCTGACCTTGTACGGCGAGGCCGACACCTCGGTCGGCAAGGCACCCAACCCGCCGCCGCCGAACCTCATCGAATACGCCCGCAAGGCGCTCGGCGAGCCTGACAGCGAGCTGGCGAGCGCGCAGACGCGGGGCATTCCGGGCGCCAACAACAACAACAAGGGCAAGGCGCAGCCGGCCGCCAACTCGCAGGCCCCAATGCTGGCCGGCAAGCTCGGCAACATCGGCCGGCTGCCGGTGAACAACTACAAGAAAACCACGCGGTTCTACTACCTGCCACCGGGGCTGCACCTGTCCAAGCGGCCCGACGGCACGCCCGAGTTCCTCTTCCTCAAGTTCACCACCGAGAACACCGAGGAGCAGGGAGGCGTGAGCGGCGCCCTCATGCACTTCCTCGTCGAGTGGGGGCTCTCCCCCAAGCAGATGACCGAGGCCCGGGCGAAGCTCAAGTCCAAGGTCCCCAACGGCCAGCTCATGGGCGCGGTCGACATGGAGCCTGACGGTGACGCCGGCGGCTTCACCGTGGTCTCCGCCACCCTCGGCGACAAGGCGATGGCGACCAGCGTCATCACCTCCGGCAAGGCACCGCTGGTGCCCGGCGGCAAGGCCGCCGTCGCTGCCCGCCTCACCGCCAACGGCGCCCAGCTGCTCGCCGCCACCTTCGAGAAGGCGCGCTCGATCACCGACGTGTCGCTGGCCGTCGACCTCGGCTACACGACACTGTCGCCCGCTGCCAAGGGGAGCATCAC
>DASYUP010000542.1:0-8106 GCA_036001185.1 Thermoanaerobaculia bacterium | reverse complement strand
ACCAGGAGATCCCGATGTCAGGGCGAGCCACCGTCGTGCGACCGCACGAGGAGACCATGCAGTCGCGCCTGCTGCAGCTTGTGCGGCAGGCCGGCCTCGAGGCCGACACCACCGACGTCGTCGCTCGCGAGCGCAGCGAGGACGAGGTGGTGGCGGCGCTGCGCCAGAGATCCGCCAGGCTGCTGGTCATCCCGTTCCGCCAGCCGGGCAAGGCCGAGACGCGGGTGACGGGCATCGAGTTGCTGCAGCGGATCGAGCGTGAGCTGCCGGAGACGGCCCGGGTGCCGGTGCTGCTTCCGGTGACGGTGTTCTCCGCCGGCCAGGTGAAGCTGACGCTCGGCGAGAGCAACCCCGACGAGACGCTGAGCCAGAAGACCCGCCACCGCATTCTCATGGTGCTCGAGGACGAGCTCGAGGAGCCACGCACGGTCGAGCTGCTGACCATGCACCTGCGCATCCACGGCGGCTGACGGTGCCGGCCGGAATTTCGCCGCCGCCGTGAGCGGTTCTCAGGTGCGGGCCAGCCACCACAACTTGCCAAATGCGGCGGGATGTGCGATCGTCCGGCCTTCGCAAGCGGCCCCGACGCACCCGCGCCGACGGCCGAACGGCAGTCTCCCCGGCAAGTCTTCCGTTCTCCCTCTTCAGTCATCGCCGGATCGCAACGCGGCGCGTTCATCCGTGCGACCCCGCAGGAAAGAGCCCGCAGAAGGGATCATCCCTTGTCCGATCAGTCTGTCTCTGTGTCCTCGTCCTCTGTTTCATCATCTTTGGCCTTCGCCGAGCTCGGCCTCGCCCCCGCGCTGCTGCGCGGCGTCGAGGAGCTCGGCTTCACCACGCCGACACCGATCCAGGTGAAGGCGATGCCGCCGGCCCTGCAGGGCCGCGACGTGCTCGCCTGCGCCATGACCGGCAGCGGCAAGACGGCGGCCTTCGTGCTGCCGCTGCTGCAGCGTCTGATGGCGAGCCCGTCGAGTGGCGTCACTCGCGCTCTCGTGCTCACCCCGACGCGCGAGCTGGCGGCGCAGGTGCACGAGCACCTGGTCGCCCTCGGCAAGCACAGCCGGGTGACCTCGACCACCGTCTTCGGCGGCGTCAGCCCGCACCCGCAGGAGCGGCAGCTGCGCCGCGGCGTCGACGTCGTCGTCGCCACGCCCGGGCGCCTGCTCGACCACATGGGCCAGGGGGTGGGCAAGTTCGACCGCCTCGAGGTGCTGGTGCTCGACGAGGCCGACCGCATGCTCGACATGGGCTTCCTGCCCGACGTCAAGCGCATCCTCGCGGCGCTACCACGGCGCCGGCAGAGCCTGCTCTTCTCGGCCACCTTGCCGCGCGAGATCGTCGAGCTGTCGCGCCAGCTGCTCAGCGACCCGGTGCGGCTCGACGTCGAGCGGCCGCCGGCGCCAGCGACCGGCGTCAGCCAGGAGGTGATGCCGGTGCCCGAGAAGCTCAAGGCGACGCTGCTGCTCGAGATGCTGCGGCGCAAGGAGCTGGAGACGGCACTCGTCTTCACGCGCACCAAGCACCGCGCCAACCGGCTCGCCGACTACCTGGCCGCCCAGGGCGTCGCCTGCGACCGCATCCATGGCAACCGCAGCCAGGGGCAGCGCGAGGCCGCCCTCGCCGCCTTCAAGGCGGGCAAGCTGCAGGTGCTGGTTGCCACCGACATCGCCGCCCGCGGCATCGACGTCGAGGCGCTGCCACACGTCGTCAACTTCGACGTGCCGGGCCAGGCCGAGGACTACATCCACCGTGTCGGCCGCACCGCGCGGGCCAGCCTCAAAGGTCACGCCATCACCTTTGCCTCCCCCGAGGACGGCAAGGAGCTGGCGGCGATCGAGCGCGCCGTGGGCAAGCGGCTGCCGCGGCGGCAGCTTTCGGGCTTCGACTACGCGGCGGCGCCGCACGGGCGCCTCGAGATCCCCATCGGCGAGCGCATCGCGCAGATCCGCGCCCGCAAGGCGGAGGATCGCGCGCGGGCGCGTGCCAAGGCGGACGCCAAGGCGGCGCGCGCGGCGGCTCCCCGCTCGGCGGGCAAGTCGCCGGGTCGGCCCGCCGGTCCGGCGCCGCAACCGTCGCACGCCGCCCCGGCGCATGGCGCTCGTCCCGGCACGCGGCCGGCGCACGCCGGAGCGCCGGGCAGCCGGCCCGACCACGCGCCGCACCGCTCGGGGCAAGGCGCCCCGGCAGCGGCGCGTCCGGCGGCGGGGATCAATCCCTGGCCAGGCGCACGGCGGCAGGACGCCCGGCGCGGGCCGCGGCGCCCGCGCTGATCGGCCCGCCGTCGCCCAACGGATCGCCGTGCTCGCCGCTCGCCGCATCGTGGCGCTCACCCGGCCGGTGAGCGCCGCGTTCGCGCGCTGCGAGCTCTCGCACCTGCCGCGCACGCCCATCGACGTCGAGCGGGCGGCGCGGCAGCATGCGGCATATGAGGAGCTGCTGGTCGAGCTCGGTTGCACCCTCGAGCGGCTGCCAGCGGAGCCCGAGATGCCGGATGCCGTCTTCGTCGAGGACACCGCGGTGGTGGTCGACGAGCTGGCGGTGATCACCCGCCCGGGAGCGCCGTCGCGCCGCGCCGAGACGGCGTCGGTCGAGGCGGCACTGGCGCGCCATCGCCCGGTGGCGCGCATCAGCGCCCCGGCCACCCTCGACGGCGGCGATGTGCTGCGCGTGGGGCGGCGGCTGTTCGTCGGCGAATCGGCGCGCAGCGACGCCGGCGGGATCGGCCAGTTGCGCGCGCTGCTCGCGCCGCACGGCTACGAGGTCACCGGCGTCGCGTTGCGCGACTGCCTGCACCTCAAGACCGCCGTCACTTCCGTCGGCGACGATCTGCTGCTCGTCAACCCGGCGTGGGTAGACACCGCTTCCTTCGCCGGCCTCGGGCTGCTGACCGTCGACCCCGCGGAGCCGTTTGCCGCCAACGCCTTGCTAGTGCCGGGCGCCGGCGGTGCGGCGGGCACCGTCGTGCTGGCGGCGGCCTTCCGCCGCACGCGCGACCGTCTGGCGGAGCGCGGGCTTGCCGTCCGCACCGTCGAGGTGAAGGAGATCGCCAAGGCCGAGGGCGGGGTCACCTGCTGCAGCATCCTCGTCGCGGCGGCCTAGCGCGGCGCCGCACGCGGCAACGATGGTGAAAGGTGGGCGGCGGCGGGTCTCGCGACCCACCGCCGTTGGGGGGAGAGGTTCTGGGAAGGATGGGTGGAGGCGGCGTCGCGGTGGCTGAAGGGGGCAGCTCCCACGTCGTCGGCACCCCACCCGTCCCGATGTAGAGCACGTCACATGCCAGGCTCGTCGCATGCCTGGCTCGTCACATGCCTGGCTTGGGCCCGCCCACCCAGACCGTCAGTGCGCCGGTGCCGCCGGCCCCAGCTTGTTCCACAGGTGCGTGTACGACAGCCCCAGCCGGTGCGCCAGCTGCTCGTTGGTGACGCTGGCGCCGTGGCCGCCCTCAATCTCCTCGTAGTAGCTGACGTCGTAGCCCAGCTCCATCAACCGCGCCGCCATCTTGCGGGCGTGGCCGGGGTGGACGCGGTCGTCACGCGTCGAGAGGTAGAAGAAGACGGGCGGGTAGTCTTTGCCCGGCTGCGCGTTCTGGTAGGGCGAGTAGGTCTTGATGTAGGCCCACTCATCGGGCTTGTCGGGGTCGCCGTATTCGGCCATCCAGCTCGCCCCGGCGAGCATCTTGTGGAAGCGCCGCATGTCGGCCAGCGGCGAGCCGCAGATCACCGCGCCGTAGAGCTCGGGGCGGCGCAGGATGGTCGACAGCACCAGCAGTCCGCCGTTGCTGCGCCCCTCGATGCCGAGGTGGCGGCGGGAGGTGACCTGGCGGGCAATGAGGTCGGCCGCCACCGCCTCGAAGTCCTCGAAGGCGTGCACGTGGTTGGCCTTGACGGCGCCCTGGTGCCACTTTTCGCCGAACTCGCCGCCGCCGCGGATGTTGGCCAGCACGAAGACGCCGCCGCGCTCGAGCCACAGCTTGCCGTAGGCCCCGTAGAGCTGCTCGTACGATCCCGAGTAGGAAGGCACCAGCTCGTTGCGGAAGCCGCCGTAGGAGAAGATGTGGGTGGGATTGCTGCCGTCGAGCTTCATCCCCTTGGACGCCACCTGGAAGTAGGGGACGCGGGTACCGTCCGCCGACACCGTCCATTGCTGGCTGACCGCGAAGCGGCTGCCGTCGAAGGTGGGCTCCTGCTGCTTGACCTGCTGCGGTGTGGGGTCGGGGTCGGGCACGTAGTAGAGGGTCGGCGGGGTGACGAAGGACTCGTATTTGACGAAGGCGTCGCCGCTCTTCTCGTCGACCGAGGTGACGCTGAGCGAGCCGTTGTCGGGGAAGGGGATCTCGCGGCGCGTGAAGCCGCTCGCCCGGCGCATGGTGTCGGGCGCCGGTGATTCGTCCTTGGTTGGCTCGTAACGGTAGAGGCGGCCACGCACGTTGTCGAGCATGGTGACGAGGATGCCGCTCTTGGCCGCGGCCACCGCCTCGACCACCTCGCTGCCGGTGGGCTCGACGAGCACGTCGATCCTGCTCTTGCCGCCACCGGCACGGAAGGCCTCGGCGTCGGCGACCAGCACGCTGTCCTGCCGGTAAGTGGCGTAGCCGTGCTGCCAGTCCTCCTTGAGCGAGACGATGAGGCGGCTGCGGTAGATGTCGGAAATCTCGGCGGTGGCCGGCAGCTCGAGCCGCTGCAGCCCGTCGCCGACGAGCTGGTGGTACACGGTCTCCCAGAAGGTGGTCCCTTCGCTTACCAGGTCGACGTCTCCCTCGTCCGAGCGCAGTCGGTAGCCGCTCGCCGACACCGAAGTAGTCTTGCCCTCGTAGATCGTGCGCGCCGCCGCGAGCGGGGTGCCCCGCTTCCACAGCTTGACCAGCCGCGGGTAGCCCGAGTCGGTGAGCGAGCCGGGGCCGAAGTCGGTGCCGACGAAGAGGGTGTCGGCATCGCGCCAGCCGACGTTGGTCTTCGCCGCCGGCAGGAAGAAGCCATCGGCGACGAAGGCCAGCTTCTCGGCGTCGAACTCGCGCACTTCGTTGGCGTCGCCGCCGCCCGGCGACAGCGACGTCAGGCACTGCCGGAAGGCGGGGGGCAGGCAGTCCATGCCATGGAAGACCCAGGGCTTGCCCTCCTTGGCGGCGAGCGCATCGACGTCGAGCACGGTCTGCCAGTCGGGTGCCGGCTTGCGCAGCTCGGCGAGGGTGGTGCGGCGGTAGATGCCGCGCGGGTGCTTGTCGTCCTTCCAGAAGTTGTAGAGCCACTGCCCACGCTGGGTCACTTCCGGCAGCCGGGAGGCGGAGTTGAGCGCCGCCAGGGCGTCGCGGTGGAGCTCCTTGTAGATCGGCTGGCCCTCGAGCCGCTTCGCCGTGGCGGCGTTCTGCTCGCGCACCCAGGCGAGGGCGCGGGAGTCGTCGATCTCCTCCAGCCAGGCGTAGGGGTCGGTGGCCTCGCCGACGCCCGGGGTCGGCGAGGGGGCCGGCGTGGCCGTTGCCGTCGCCTCGTCGGGGTGCGCCAGCACCACCACCGCGCCCGTCTGTCCCCGCGAGCTCGCCGGTTGGGCGCCGCCAGCGGCAGCCATCATCGCGAGGATGCCGAGCAACGTCGAGGCGGCGAAGGCGGAGGGGCGAATGTGGAGTCTCATGGCGCCGCGGATGCTAGCAGGGCATCAGCGGTCTGCGCCTTCGCGGTCGCTCACGCTCCGGCCGCGTCCAGCGAGCAGCCTGGCGAGCAGCGGCGCACGCCGGACGACCTGGTCTTCGTCGCCGGCCAGCTCCGCCAGGTGCCGCCACGCCCGCCGGGCGGCGGGCTGCGACCCTTCCGCCGCTGAGCGTCACCTCGGCGCGCACGTCAGAGCTTCTTTCCCGGGATATCGCGGCCGCCCTGGTGGAGGACCAGGCCGGTGGCCACACCGTCGGCGCCGAGCTGGAAGGTGACTTGCGCGTCCACCTCCGCGACGAAGAACTCGCTGGCCGACTGCGGGAAGATCTCCAGGGTGGCCTGGCCGGTGGCCTGCGCCATCAGGTGGGCTCCCTCGTGGCGCACCTCCAGCACAAACCCCGGCGCCAGCTCGTAGCGGCCGGCGTAGCGGTCGAGGGTGGCGGGGTCGAGGGCGATGGCCTGGTGGACGAGGGGTTGGTCGGCGGTGCGCAACGCGCGCTCGGGCTGCCCGGGGCGCCGCGACAGCACCACCGCGGCGACCTTGCCGTCGGCACCGCGCTCGAAGCGCAACTCGGCGAACGAGCGCTCGAAGAAGAAGCGGTCCTCTCCCTGCGGACGGACCTCGAAGCGCGGGCCGCCCGACCGCTGCGACCACAGCCGCCCGTCCTCGAGGGTGATGGCGCGGGTCGTGCGGTCGTCGATGCGGTAGACGCCTACGTACTCCTGCAGCCTCTCCGCCGGCAACGCCACCGGGTGCGGGTCGTAGGGGGCGCCCATGGCGAAGCTCGCCGCCTGTGCGGCGACGAAGCCGGGATCGACCGGCGGCGCGTCCGAGTTGGTGAGCACGGCGACGAACAGCTTCTGGTCGGGGAGAGCCAGCTCGTAGGTGGAGAAGCCGTTGATGCCGCCGCCGTGCTCGACTGTCGGGTGGCCGAGCAGCTCGCCCACCGACCAGCCGTAGCCGTAGCCGCTCGAGCTGCCGTCGGCGAGGTGGTAGGAGGCCCAGGCGCGCCGCAGCAGCTCCGGTGACACCGCCTTGCCGGCGAGCAACGCCTCGTTCCAGCGCGCCAGGTCATCGACAGTCGACAGCAGCGAGCCGGCGGCGTAGGGCTGCGTCATGCTGAGGAAGGGGGCGTTGACCCAGTGGTCGCCCTCGCGGCTGTAGCCGGGGACACGCTGGGCGATCAGCGGCGTGGTGTCGCCGTAGGAGGTGTGGGTGAGCCCGAGGGGAGCGAAGAGGTTCTTCGCCAGGTACTCGCCGTACGGCAACCCGCTGGCGCGGGCGATGACCTCGCCGAGCAGGAAGTAGCCGGAGTTGCTGTAGCGCCACTGGGTGCCGGGGGCGAAGTCGAGCGGCTGCCCCTGGAAGCGCTCGTTCATCTGCTCGGGGGTGAGGTCCTCGCGCATCCTGGACTGGAAGCTGTCCATGTCGGTGTAGCTCTTGATACCCGAAGTGTGGGTGAGCAGGTTCTCGACGGTGATCCTGCCCGGCGGCACCCGCCGCTCGGGCGGCGGGAAGGCCGGCAGGTACTTGCCGATGTCGTCGTCGAGAGCCACCTTGCCCTGCGCCACGAGCTGCAGGATGGCGACGGCGGTGAACTGCTTGGTCACCGAGCCGAGGCGGAAGACGTGCTCGGGACGCATGGGCACGCCGAGCTCGAGGTCGGCCATGCCATAGCCCCTGCGCAGCAGCGGTTTGCCGTCCTTTGTCACCAGCACGGCGGCGCCGGGAGCGTCGGGCGGGTAGTAGCCGGCGAGCAAGGCGTCGAGCCGCGCCGTCAGCTCGGCGGCGGGGGTCGCCGCAACCGGTGTCGCGCTGCGACCTGGGACAGGGCGCGGGGCTGCGGCCGGCGCGGCGCCGGCGAGCGGCAGGCAGAGCAGCGCGAGCACCGCGAGCAGGACGAGCGGTAGCAGGCGGCGTGACGGCATCGGAACCTCCTCGACGGTGGGCGTCGCAGAGTCTAGTCCGCCCGCTGAGGGGCTTTCCCCGGCCGCGGTGGGGGAGCTCGCCCTGCCCCCGGCATGGCGGCTGCCTGCAACCTAGCGGCAGAGAGGGCGGCCACGGTCGGCGTCGCGCTCGCGAGGCTGCCCGTCGGGAAGGCGCCCGCTGCACGGGTGGGTGGTGGGGGGCGAATCCGGCTATGCCCCCCGCCGCCCTCGGCTATCGCCCGACCGCCGAGCTATCATCGTGGCTTCCATCCAGGGAAGCGGCCAAGGTGACTTCCGGAGAAGGCGCGGCCACGCTCGGAGCGGTGGCGGAGCTCGTCATCAACCTGAGCATCGCCCAACGCAGCCGTCACATTTACGGCGGCGAGCACGTCGTCGCCAAGCGCAGCGCCGCGCGCGCGGCCGAGACGCTGCGCCAGGCGCTGCAGCTGCAGGCGCCGATCACCGTGCACTTCACTCCCAAAGCGGTGTTCTGCGGTAGCCATTGCCTGGAGCGAGGCCACCCGATCTATCG
>DASYUP010000541.1:0-3742 GCA_036001185.1 Thermoanaerobaculia bacterium | reverse complement strand
CCGCGCTGCACCTTCGTCATGGCGGTCTGCCGCGAACGCCATCCGCCGCTCTACGACGCGACGCCCACCACCGGCGCCCCTGGCGTCGTGGCGCGCTGCTTCCTCCACGATCCGGCGTTGGCGCCGGCCGGGAGGACCCGGTGATCGCCGCGGCTGCCGGCTCCGCGACCGCTGGCCCGCTGCTCGCCGCCCGCGGCCTCGTCAAGGCCTACCCCATCCGGCGCGGCGCGCTGCAACGCGCCGTGGGCGCGGTGCGGGCGGTCGACGGCGTCGACCTCGAGCTCTTCGCCGGCGAGTGCCTGGCGCTGGTGGGCGAGTCGGGGAGCGGCAAGACGACCCTCGGCCGCCTGCTCACCCGCCTCGTCGAGCCCGACGCCGGCAGCATCGCCTTTGCCGGCGAGGACTTGCTCGCCCTGCGCGGCGCAGCGCTGCGCCGCTGGCGGCGTCACGTGCAGGTGGTCTTCCAGGACCCCTGGAGCTCGCTCAACCCGCGCCTGACGGTGGGCGATGCGGTGCGCGAGCCGATCGCCGTGCACCGGCTGGCGCCGCGCGCCGAGCAGCGGGGGCGCGTCGCCGAGCTGCTGGACCTCGTCGGCCTCTCGCCCGAGCTCGCCGGCCGCTATCCACACGAGCTCTCCGGCGGCCAACGGCAGCGGGTCGGCATCGCCCGCGCCCTCGCCACCGGCCCGCGGCTGGTGGTCGCCGACGAGCCGGTCTCGGCGCTCGACGTCTCGGTGCGGGCGCAGATCGTCAACCTGCTCGCCGACCTGCAGCAGCGCCTGTCACTGACGCTGCTCTTCATCGCCCACGACCTGGCGCTCGTCGAGCAGCTCGCCGATCGCGTGGCGGTGATGTACCTCGGGCGCATCGTCGAGCTCGGCCCGTGCGCCGAGGTGCTGGCGCGCCCGCAGCACCCCTACACCGTGAGCTTGCTCGAGTCGGTGCCGGTGCCCGACCCCGGCCATCGTCCGCGGGCGAGCCTGCACGGCGACCCGCCCAGCGCGGCGGACCCGCCGACCGGGTGCCGGTTCCACCCGCGCTGCCCCATCGCGCGGCCGCGGTGCGCCGCCGACGACCCGGCGCTCGAGCCCGTCGCCACTGGCCTGGCGGCATGCCATTTCCCTGGGGAGAGGAAACTTTCCCCCCTGCTCGGCGTAGGTAGCGGCAGGGCGGAGAGCGCCCCGCAAGCGAACGCAACGCGACAGGACGGTCCATAAGGAGAGGTGCGAGATGCGGAGCTCCGGGAACAGGTGTAGGGGCGAGAAGTGCAAATCCGAAGCGTGGCGCCGGCCGCTGGCTGGCGCGAGCCTCGTGGTGCTGACAGCGCTGGTGCTGGCTGGCGTTCCCCTGCGGGCACAGGAAACGTCGAGCCCGACGCCGGCGCCGACGCCGGAGATCACCGAAGAGGTCGCCACCGCGGCTTCGTCCGCGGCGACCACCGCGGTTGCCGGGGAGCGACAGGTCTCCACCCTCGCCAACCCGGAGCCGCCGCCCAGCAACGTACCGGTGGCGGACAACGCCATCCACCTGTCGCTCGACGACGCCGTGACCACCGCACTGCGGCGCAACCTCGGGCTGCTGGTCGAGCGCTACGACCGCCAGCAGTTCCACCTGCGCATCGCCGAGGCGCTGGGAATCTACGACGTCGGCCTCGGCGGCCAGGGCTACGCCACCTCCGAGACCTCACCGTCCACCAGCCGCCAGGCCGGCGCCGGACAGGTGATCACCACCAAGGACCGTAACATCAACCTCTTCGGCGACCAGCTCACGCCCTGGGGCGGCGTTGGCACGCTGACCTTCAACCTCTTCCGCCGGGAGAGCAACAGCCGTGACCTGGTGCTCAACCCGTTCTTCGTCAACGATCTCGATCTCTCCCTCGTCCAGCCGCTGCTGCGCAACTTGGGCCGTGCCACCACCGAGCACGGCATCCGCGTCGCCCACCTCAACAGCGGCATCAGCCGAGAGACCTTCGAGACCCAGGTCGCCTCGACGCTGCAGCAGGTGGAGAACGCCTACTGGAACCTGGTGCAGGCGATTCGCGACGTCGAGGTGGCCAAGGAGAGCCTGGGCCTCGCCCAGGAGCTGCACCGCATGAACAAGGTGCGCGTCGACGTCGGCACGCTGGCGCCCCTGGAGCTGGTGCAGAGCGAGGTCGGCATCGCCACCCGCGAAGAGGGGATCATCACCGCCCAGGCGGCGAAGGACAACGCCGAGGACACGCTTCGCCAGCTCCTTCACCTCGAAGATGGGGAGCTGTGGAACTTGCCCATCGTGCCCACCACCGCTCCCGAGACCCCGCCCACCGAGATCGACCTCGCGCAGGCGATCGCCACCGCCATGACCGACCGCGCCGAGCTGCACAGCCAGAAGCTGCAGCTCGACCTGCGCCAGCTCGACGTCGCCTTCTTCCGCAACCAGGCGCGGCCGCGGCTCGACCTCACCGCCCGCTACGGCTACAACGGCATCGGCGGCACCATTCGCAACCCGACCACCGGCGAGATCATCGCCACCGGGAGCGCCTCCGACGCCATCCGCCAGGTGCGCCAGCGCGACTTCAACGGCTGGCGCCTCCAGCTCGACTTCGCCTACCCGCTGCAGAATCGCACCGCGCGGGCGCGGGTGGCGATCGCCGACGTCAACCTCGAGCAGGGCAAGACGCAGATGACCCAGCTCGAGGAGACGGTGCGCACCGAGGTGCGGCGGGCGGTGCGCGGCGTGCGCACGGCAGCGCAGGAGATCCAGTCCGCCGGCGCTTCGACCCGCCTCGCCGAGCAGAACCTCGACGCCGAGCGCAAGCGCTACGAGAACGGGCTCTCCACCAGCTTCCAGGTGCTGCAGATCCAGGAGGATCTGACGGCGGCGCGCTCGCGCCAGGTGGCGGCCATCGCCGGCTACCGCCGCGCCCTCGCCGAATACTACCGCGCCACCGGCCGGCTACTCGCCGCCGAGGGAGTGGAATTGGACGACCCGCTGCGCGTAGACCATCTCGACCGCTACGGCTGGGGGGTGGGGGCGCGCTAGGGCGGCAGGGGGGTTGACCCCCACGTTGCGTGAGGCGGTAGGTTAGGGGCTCTGGAATCGCATCTCGCGCCCGCACCGGGCGCCGCGGCTGTCATCCCAGCTGCCCCATCGCCACGGAGGGATCGTCATGGAGAGCTCGTCGTTCGAACGCCTCTTCGGGGTACTCGCGAGCCCCGTCAACACCTTCCGCTCGATCGCCGAGCGGCCGACCTGGCTGATCGCCTTCCTGGTGGTGTCGCTGTTGCCGGTGGTGCCCGGCATCCTGGCGCTGCCGAAGATGGACTGGGAAGGGATCACCAAGGCGCAGCTCGAGCAGATGGACGTCCAGCTGTCGCGCGAGCAGATGGAGCAGCGGGTGGCGATCACCGAGAAGGTGGGGCCCATCTTCACCTACGTGTCGCCCATCTTCGTCGCCATCGGCGTGCTGCTCTTCGCCCTCATCTTCTGGGGCGCCTTCACCCTTGCCGGAGGTGAGCTCGGCTTCAAGCGCAGTCTGGCGGTCACCGCTCACGGCATGATGCCGCTGGCGGTCGCCTCGCTACTCGCAGTGCCGATCGTCCTCAGCATGGACAAGATCGGCGCCGAGGTGGCGCGGCAGGGCAGCACGCTCAAATCGAGCCTCGCCGCCTTGGCGCCCGAGGGCGCCAATCCGGTGCTGGTCTCCTTCCTCTCCAAGATCGACGTCTTCACCATCTGGTCGCTGGTGCTGTTCGTGCTCGGC
>DASYUP010000540.1:0-1537 GCA_036001185.1 Thermoanaerobaculia bacterium | reverse complement strand
CCTTCTGGCAGCCGCCGATGGCCAGGGCGACGGCGGCGACCAGGGCGACGGCGGCGACCAGGGCGACGGCGGAGTATCGAATGCGCAGCAGCGAGCTCATCGTGGAAACCCTCCCGGGGAGGTGGCATTGAGCGGGTTGGCGCCGGCACGCGCCGGCACGCCGAAGGCGGCGGGCGACAGGATCGATCCGGCGCCGGCACCGAGGGGCAGATCGGGCAGCAGCGCCACCCGGGCGCGTGCCACCTGCAGGTTGCGCGCGGCGAGGGCGGCGTTGCCCTGCGCGAAGGTGAGCTGGATCCTGGTGTCGTTGAGCTCGAGCTGGGTCGACAGCCCTTCCTTGTAGCGCAGCTCGGCGATCTCGTAGGCGCGCTGGGCTTGACCGATGGTGCCGAAGGCGGCCTGGAAGACGGCCTCGGCGGCCGCCAGCCGGTCGAGGGCGTCGCGTCCGTCGAGCCACGCCAGCTCTCGCACCTGCGCCAGGCGAGCGCGCGACGCCTCGAGGTCGGCACGCGCCGTCCCCTCCTGCGCCGCCAGCCGCCCGCCGGTGAGCAGCGGCACGCGCAGCCCGAGCCCCACCGTCCAGTTGGTACGGGTGTCGCTCCACCCCGGCAGGCCGCCGACTGGATAGGCCACGCGGCCATAGTCGGAGCTGACGCCGACGCTGGGCAGCCGCTGCGCGCGGGCGACTTTGACCAGCTGTTCCTGCACGGTGACCGCCGCTTGCGCCTGCCGCACCGGCGCCCGCTCGTCGCTCACCTGAGCCAGCCAGTCGGCGCGCGCGCCGGCGGTGGGAACCGCCCCCTTGGCCTCCCAGGCGGTGAAGTCGTCGAAGCTGGTGGCGAGCTGCAGCGGCTCGCTCGCCGGCAGGTCGAGCAGCTGGGCCAGCCGCGCGTAGGCGAGATCACGGTCGGCGCGGCGCTGCACCAGCGTCGGTCGCTCGTTGTCGCGGGCGACCTGGGCGCGCAGCAGCTCGAACTCGGACTGGTTGCCCACCCGGTGCGCCAGCTCGGTCTGCTGGAAGGCGCGGTCCGCCTGCGCCAGCGTCGCTTCCGAGATGTTCACCAGGCGATCGAGCAGCAGGGCGTCGAAGTAGGCCTGAGTGACGGTGAGCGCGAGCTCGGCCTCGGTGGCGGCGAGCCCCACCCGGGCGCTGCCCACTCCCGCCTCGGCGGCGCGAGTCTGCGCGGTGATGCGGCCACCCGACCAGAGGCTCTGGTTGACGGTGAGCCCCAGGCGGTACTGATTGCGCTGGCCGAACGGCAAGTTCGAGAGATCCGTCGAGCCGCCGTCGCCGCCGAAGTCGAAGCTCACGTCCTGGAACTCGCTGTGCAGCGTCCGCGTGTAGCTGCCGGTCGCGTCGAGCTGCGGGAAGCGCTCGCTGCGCGCCTGCCGTCGCTGGGTCTCGGCGCGCGTCACCTCGGCGCGAGCGATGCGCACCCCCTCGCCCGCCTGCTCGGCGAGCCCCAGGGACTCGGCGAGGGTGAGCGACCGCGCCGCCGGCGTCGGCGGCTGTGCCTGGGAAGCTACCGAGCCGGCG
>DASYUP010000539.1:0-1957 GCA_036001185.1 Thermoanaerobaculia bacterium | reverse complement strand
ATCGTCTACGAGCGCGACCTCTTCTGCCTCTGCTTCTCCACCGCCGACATGAAGGAAGGGGTGGAGGCGTTCCTCGCCAAGCGGGCACCGGTGTGGCGGGGGAAGTGAGGGCAGGCAAGCTGCCCCCCTACCCCGGAGGCGAAGGGGAGAGCGCCGAGAACGAGGTGAGCTCGATGCCGTGCTCGGCTAGCCATGCGCGCAGCTCGGGGTCGCACAGCGTCTCGCGTTCCGCATCCCACTCGTAGCCCCAGCGGTAGCGGGCGGCGAGCGCCCCATCGCCCTCCCCGGGGTGGCAGACGAGCTCGCAGCGTCCGCTGGCGCGCGCGAGCAGGGCGCGCAGTCGCGCCGGCGTGAGGTGGCCGGCGGCGGCGAGGCCGAGAGCGCCCTCGAGTGCCCCCACGCCGTGCGGCAGCCGTCGACGGCAGCGCCTGGCCAGCATGCGGAGCGCGCGCAGCGCCACCCCCCGCGGGCTCACCGCGAGGGGCAGTCCGGGATCGTCCGGCACGCGCACGAAAGGGATGCCGTGGGCGGCGGCGAGCTCGACCACCAAGTCGAACAACCGCGGCAGCGCGTGCAGATGCTGGTGCGAGTTGAGATGCCGCACCGGCAAGCCGCTGGTGAGTAGTCGCTCGAGCTGCCGGCCGAGCTCGACCCTCACCTCGGCGAGCGCCACCCCGCCGCGCGCCCAGCGCGCGCAGAAGGCGCCGAAGCCGGGCAGCAGCCGGCCGTCGCCGCCGAGCACGGACGCCACCTCGGCCGGCGGCGACAGGGGCCGCTCGCCCACCAGCACGAGGTGGGCGCCGACGTCGACCGCCGGGCACGCCCGCAGCGCCGCCACCGCGTCGTCGAACGCCTCCCCCACCGGCGCCACGCTCACTGCGGTGACGATCCCGGCCTCCGCCGCGCGCAGGGCGCCGGCGGTCATCCCCGGCGCCAGGCCGACGTCGTCGGCGGTAACGACGAGCTGTCGCGGGAGGCGCCGGCTCAAGGGCGGGTGGCGGAGGAGGCGGCCGGCGGGGTGGCCGCCGCCAGCGACGGCGCCGCCGAGGCAGGCGTCGCCTCCGGCTCCGGCGCGCGCGCCTCCGCCCGTCGCCGCGGCCGCCGCATCTCGGGGAAGAGGCGCCAGAGCTCGGCGAAGATCTTGAGGATCACCGCCGGCGACGAGAGGGTCGAGTGGCCGCGGCTGCGCGGGAAGTAGTCGAGGCCGAGCTGCTGGATGACGAAGCCGAGGTTCTTCGCCTTGACGATCAGCTCGGCGTCGATCAACGACCCCTCCGAGCGCAGCTCGATCGCCTCCAGCACCTCGCGCCGGATCAGCTTGAAGGAGAAGTTGATGTCGCGGTGCGGCCAGCCGAAGAGCAGGCCGATGAGAGTGTTGTAGGCGTACGAGTAGAGAGTGCGGCGCAGCCCCTCGGTGGTGCGGTCGAGGCGATAGCCGGCGATGAGGTCGGCGCGCGAGACGTGCAGCGCCCGCACCGCCGGCCCCAGCACGTCGGGATCGAAGGGGAGGTCGGCGTCCATGTAGAGCACGAGGTCCTTGCGACAGGCAGCGAAGCCGGTGCGCAGGGTGCCGCCCAGCTTGCGGTTGCGGGCGTGGTGCAGCAGGCGGATGCGCCGCTCGACGGCGGCGGCGGTCGCCACCAGGGCGGGCGAGCCGTCGGTCGAGGCGTCGTCGACCACCACCAGCTCCCAGTCGCCGCCGTGGCGCGTCAGCGCCTCGACCGCGACCGCCAGGGCGTGCTCGATGGTCTCCTCCTCGTTGAACATGGGGATGACCATCGACACCGAATAAGTCCGCTGCTCGGGAGGCACGGCGGAATGGTAGCAGCGGCCGCTAGCCGGAAAAGCGAGGACACCCCAGGAGCTGCACCGCCAGCCGGCGGCGGTCGCCGCCGACGCCGGCGGCGGCGGGCACGAAGGAGCGGTCGGCGCGCAGGCGGACCTCGACGTCGCGCCC
>DASYUP010000538.1:0-4880 GCA_036001185.1 Thermoanaerobaculia bacterium | reverse complement strand
CGCGCATCTCGAAGAGGATGAAGCCGTGCACGGGGTCTTCCTCGCTGCCGGCCCTCAGGAGAGCCCGCCGACGGCTCGCAGGATGGCAGGGGCCTGCTTCTTCATCAGCGCCCGGGCGAGGCCGAGATTGCCGCGCCGGGTGATCGCCATGAAGTGGTAGTACTCGGAGTCGCCGAGCAGGCGGAGCAGGATGTACACCCTCTCGGTGGTGATCAGCACGTCCTCCGCCGAGTCCGACCCCAGGCCGAGCAGGCCGAGGGCGACCCGGTTGCTCTTCACCACCTCGGCGTAGCTGGCAGCGGCCACCGAGCCGTCGAAGTCGGGGTCGATCGAGCGGCCGCCGATGGAGAGCCCGCTCTCGTAGCTCACCACGTCCGTGGAGACGAACTCGGGCACGTCGTCGCGCAGCCGGTCGAGCGCCGCTTGCAGCGGGTTGCCCCCGCGCTCCTCGACCAGCAGCGGCTCGATCTGCTGCTCGTCGGCTGCCACCGCCTGAGCGAGCAGGACGGCGGCGACCGGGCGATCCATCTGGCCCAGCCCGGAAGCAGGGGTCTCATCGATGTCGATCACCGGCGCCGGCCAGCGCAGGACCTCGTGCACCGCCGGCAGGCCGGCGAGGACGCCCGCCTGTGCCCCGACTAGACGTCCCTTGGCGAAGTAGAGCCGACCCACGCTCTCGCCGCTGGTGACCCGCAAGGAGCAGGTCTTGCCCTCCGCCTCGACCACCTGCAGGAACGCTTGCAGACTGAACCCGGTCAGGTGGCTTTCCATGGCGGCGCCAGCCCCCTCACCGCGGCAGTGTCGTCGAGCGATTCCTGATCGCCTTCGATGGCGAGCCGCAAGCCGTCGCCGATGGCGGTCGCCAGCTCAGGCCGGAGCTGGCCGGTAACCACGAAGCAGGCGGCGAACTCGCCGAGCGAGGTGTCGACCTCGATCATGTGGAGCAGCTTCCCGTTGGCGAGCCCGAGGATGACCAGGCCGCCGATCTCGTTTTCGGTCGACGAGCGAACCCGCTTGATCAACGACACGAAGGCGGAGGCGATGGCTGCCACCTCGTCGCCGGAGCCGCGGTCGAGCAGCATCAAGCCTTCGCGGTCGATGATGCAGACGGCGCTCGCGCCGGTCTGCTGCTGCACCCACTCGCCGAGCGCCTCGATGCGCTGCCGCATCCTTCCCGGCGGCGGCTGGAAGCCGCCGGCGAGCGGCGGCGGCGCGACGCCGACGGGCGGTGGCGGCGCGACGACGAGCGGCGGCGGGACGACCTGCTCCGCCGCCGCCTCCCCCCCGTGGCTGCCGGTATCTCCCTTGCGGGCGGGGCCGCGCAGGCGAGCGAACGCCGACTGCAACCGATCCGGCTCAATCCACGAGAGCAATGGGCTCGACATGCTGTTCTCCCGTAACCAATCCCAGTCGTTCCTCGGCCTCGGCGGCGAGCTGCTCGAAGATCTTCGCCATCGGCGGCGGACGACGCGCCAGCAGGCCGATGGGCACTCCCTGCGCGCTCGCCTGGAGCACCGCGGAGTCGCGGGGCAGGGTGGTGCGCCAGACGAGATCGAGCGGGAAGGTGCGCCAGCTCTCCTGCGCCACCGAGAGCGAGACCTGATTGCGCGACTCGAGCATGCTGAGCACGAAGCCGCTCAGGGTGAGCTGCGCGCCAGCGTCGCGCAGCCGGGCCACCGCGTCGAGGACCTGCGTGGTGGTGCGCAGGGCAAGGGGCTCGGCCTGCAAGGGCACGAGGAGGTGATCGGCGACGGCGGCCGCCGCCAGGGTCGGCCCATAGAACCCGGATGGCGTGTCGACGATCAACACGTCGCAGCTCGCGGTCGCGAGCAGCAGGCGCCAGAGCTCCGGGTCGCTGAGCCGGGCGCGCATGGCCTCGCTACCCAGCGTCTCGGAGTCGCCGGCGAGCAGCAGGCTGAGCCCGGGAATGCGGGTCGCGAGGGGGGTGACGGCGACCGCCCTGCCGGCCAGCTCGGCCAGGCCGGGTCCGCCGGACGAGCGGCGGCGGATGGAGAGACCGAGCGAGCCGTGGGGATCGCAGTCGGCGAGCAGGACGCGCCAGCCGCTGCGCGCCAGGCTGTAGGCGAGGTTCAGCGCCAGGGTGGTCTTACCGACACCACCCTTCTGGCTGGCCACCAACAGGCTCTTCATGAGCCGGACTCCTACAGCGGACCGTCTTACCGGTGGCCAGGAGGTCAACCGCCCGCGAGGCGCGCCGCTCTCGAGTCCTGCGCGCCGGGGCCACTCCTAGGCCAGGCTGCACCCTAAACAACGGATCTGAGAGCCCCAAGTGTATTCCCAAGGCGCCGCCGCAGTCCAGTTGGTCGTCCCGCCGTGTCGTCCCGCCGGCTGGTGTTCGGTAGGACAGCGGGTGCGGCCACCAACCGGGAATCAGCGCAGCTAGAATCGGCGGGATGACGGCTCCCGCCGTGCGCATGCCCGAAGCCGACGACGAGCCCGAGTGGCTGCGGCTGCGGCGTGAGCTGTGGCCCGACTGCGGCGCCGACCAGCAGGAGCTGGAGATGGGAACCGTGCTGGCCGACGCCGACCGCGCCGCCGTCTTCGTCTCACCGGCGGCGCGCGGCCTCGCCGGCTTCCTGGAGGTGGCGCTGCGGCCGTGGCAGGAGGGTTGCCCGGGCTCGCCGGTGGCCTACGTCGAGGCGCTGTACGTGGCGCCGGCGGAGCGCGGGCGCGGCGTCGCGCGAGTGCTGCTGGAGGCCGCCGAGGCCTGGGCCCGCGACCGCGGCTGCCGCGCCATCGCCGCCGACACCCCCGACGGCAATCAGGCCGGCCGCGCCACCCACCGGCAGCTCGGCTACGCGGAGGCAGGGATGCGCGTGCGCATGATCAAGACGCTGCTGCCCGAACGCATCGAGGCGGAAGGGCCGCCGGCGTGATCGGCGCCGTCCGCCCTGGGCTGCTGCTGCTCGAGGACGGCACCGTCTTCCACGGTCGCAGCGTGGCCCCCGGCACCCGCTTCGGCGAGGTGGTGTTCAACACCTCGATGACCGGCTACCAGGAGATCCTCACCGACCCCTCCTACCTGGGGCAGATCGTCGTCCTCACCCAACCGCACATCGGCAACTACGGGGTGACACCGCGCGACGAGGAGTCGGCTCACCCCTGGGTGGAGGCGCTGGTGGTGCGGCGTGTCACCGCGGTGCCCTCCTCGCACGGCGCCAGCGAGGGGCTCGTCGAGTACCTGCGCCGCCACCGCCTGCCCGCCCTCGACGGCATCGACACCCGCGCCCTGGTGCGCCGGCTGCGCGACCAGGGGGCGATGCGCGGCGTGCTGACCAGCGAGCGCACCGACGTCGAGGCGCTGCGCGAGGAGCTCGCCGCCTTCCCGCGCATGGAGGGGCGCGAGCTCGCCCACCAGGCTTCCTGCGCCGCCGAGTGGGAGCTGCCGGCCGTCGGACCGCAGCGCTGCCACCTGGCGGTCTACGACTACGGCGTCAAGACCAACATCCTGCGCTCGCTCGCCGCCCGCGGCGCGCGGCTCAGCGTGTTGCCCTCGAGGACACCGGCGACGCGGGTGCAGGAGCTAGGTGCCGATGGGGTGGTGCTGGTCAACGGCCCGGGCGACCCCGAGACGCTGCTCGGCCCCATCGAACAGGTGCGCCGGCTGCTCGACGCCGAGGTGCCGGTGCTCGGCATCTGCCTCGGCCACCAGCTGCTCGGCCTCGCCCTCGGCGCCAGGACCTTCAAGCTCAAGTTCGGCCATCACGGCGGCAACCAGCCGGTCAAGGACCTGCTCTCCGGCAAGACCCTCATCACCAGCCAGAACCATGGCTTCGCCATCGACCCCGAGAGCCTCCCCGCCGGCTGTCGCGTCACCCAGGTCAACCTCAACGACGGCACCGTCGAGGCCTTCGACGTCGCCGGCAAGCCGGTGATCTCGGCGCAGTACCACCCCGAGGCGGCGCCCGGACCGCACGACGCGAGCGACATCTTCGAGGCCTTCATCGGCCGCCTCGGCCGCTAGCCGCGCTGCGGAGCTGCCGTCCCGCATGCGCCGCGCCGCCACCCCGATCACCGCTGCGCTCGTCTCGCTGGCACTGGCCCTCGCCGCCCTCGGCTGCGGCGAGCCGCGGCCGCAGCACGTCCTCGTGCTCGACGTCAAGGTCGAGCAGACCGGCGGCCGGCCAGGGATCCTCGGCGCCACCTTGCGCTTTGACGGCAAGGACGTCGCCCGCTTCCAGCAGTCGCGCCCCGAGTCGGCGGTGGTGTTCAGCAAGATGGTGGAGGGCGCGACGCCCGGCGACCACGTCGTCGAGCTGCGCATCGACGCCCAGAGCGCGCCGCGCGGCGAATACGTCGCCGGCGGCGTGGCGCACTTCGACGGCAAGGCGATCTCCCTCGAGGAGTCGGGGGGCTACCTGACGACCGGCCAGGTGTTTCACTTCGACGTGCGCCTGCAATAGCGGCGCTGCTCATCGCCGCGATAGACTGTTCCCCCGGCTGGCTGGGCCAGCCAGGTGAGAGACCAGTGCCCCGCCGCGACGACCTCTCCTCCATCCTCATCCTCGGCTCCGGCCCGATCGTCATCGGCCAGGCGTGCGAGTTCGACTACTCGGGGACCCAGGCCTGCCGCGCCCTGCGCGGCGAGGGCTACCGGGTGGTGCTGGTCAACTCCAACCCGGCGACGATCATGACCGACCCGGAGTTCGCCGACGCCACCTACGTCGAGCCGCTCACCCCGAACATCGTCGCCCGCATCGTCCGCCAGGAACGCCCCGACGCCATCCTCCCCACCGTCGGCGGGCAGACCGGCATCAACCTCGCCCTCGCCCTCGACGAGATGGGCCTGCTCGCGGAGCTCGGCGTCGAGCTGCTGGGGGCGAGCGCCGAGGCGTTGCGGCTGGGCGAGGACCGCCTGC
>DASYUP010000537.1:0-7499 GCA_036001185.1 Thermoanaerobaculia bacterium | reverse complement strand
CGGGCAAGACCAACACGCTCTACTCGGCGCTGCAGCGCATCAACACCTCGGAAGTGAACATCATCACCGCCGAGGACCCGGTGGAGTTCAACCTCGGGGGCATCAACCAGGTGCAGATGAAGGAGCAGATCGGCCTCAACTTCGCGGCCACCCTGCGCTCCTTCCTGCGCCAGGATCCCAACATCATCCTGGTCGGCGAGATCCGCGACTTCGAGACCGCCGAGGTGGCGATCAAGGCGGCGATGACCGGCCACCTGGTGCTGTCGACGCTGCACACCAACGACGCGCCGTCGACCATCAGCCGGCTGATGAACATGGGCGTCGAGCCCTTCCTCGTCGCCACCTCGGTGCACCTGGTGGTGGCGCAGCGGCTGGTGCGGCGCATCTGCACCTACTGCAAGGAGCCGGCGGACCAGCCGCCGGCGGCGCTGGTCAACGCCGGCTTCAAGGAGAGCGAGGCGCGCCACGTGCGACTCTTCCGCGGCCGCGGCTGCGAGCGCTGCAGCAACACCGGCTACAAGGGGCGCGTCGCTCTCTACGAGGTGATGGAGATCGACGACGAGCTGCGCGAGATGATCCTCGCCGGCGCCTCCGCCTTCGAGCTGCGCCAGCGGGCGCTGCAAAAGGGGATGGCTGGCCTGCGTGCCAGCGGCCTGGAGAAGATCCGCCAGGGCATGACCAGCATCGAAGAAGTGGTCCGCGAAACGGTCGGCTAGGTAGCGCGGTCACCCCTCACTCCCCCAACCCCTCTCCCCTCGCCGGGGAGAGAGGGGCTCAGAGGGAGCGGCGAACAGGGCGAGGGCGAGCGGCCGTCAGCTAGAACTTGACCACCAGCCCGGCCTGGGCGGTGGCGAAGATCTGCGACTCGTCGAGGTTGGCCCAGTGGCCGGAGATCTCGCCGAGGACGCCCAGCCAGCGGGTCACCTCGAACTCGCCGGTGACGCCGACGGTGAGCCCGGGGGCCGTCTCGTCGCGGTCGCCGCCGCCGGTGCTTTGACCGCGCAGGCGGTAGCCGCCGAGGCCGATGAAGACCCCGGAGTCGTAGTAGTCGCGGTAGAAGCGGTACTCGCCGGCGATGGTGGCGTATTCGAGCTGCGGCGCCTGCAGATCGCCCAACCGATCGCCGCTCTCGAAGTCGAGCCGGCCAACGCGCAGCACCAGCAGCGTGCGGGGCTCGGTGAATAGCGACGCCTGCAGCTCGACGTTGCGCTGGTCGAGGCCGGGATCGGGAGAATCGGCGTCGATCGGCCCGCCGATGCCGCCGAGGATGCCGACGCTGAAGAGGTGGGGCTCGACCGCCTGCGCGGGGCCCGCCGCCAGGGCGAGCGCGAGCGCCGCCAGCCAACCGATCCTCGATCTGCCCATCCCTGTCCCTCCCCACCGCGGACACTCGCCGGCGCCGCGAACGAAGGCGCAAGTATAGCCGCGCCTTTTGCGTCCACCTGACCGAGGGCGGCGCAGCGCCGCCCTCACTCTGGAGGGTCTACGCAATGGCGACCGTCAGCGTCGGGGCCGGCTCCATGCGGAGCGTCCTCGCCACCGTCTTCCCCTCGCCGTGCGCCGGCTGCGGCGTGCCCCTCGCCTGGCGCGACGACGCGCTGGCGTTGTGCCCTCCCTGCCGCGCCAGCCTAAGGCGGCCGCTGCAGCCAGCGTGTGGCGGGTGCGGCCGTCCGCTGCTGGGCGCCTGGGCCACGGCGCGGCCGCGCTGCGGTGCCTGTCGCCTGGCGCCGCCCCCGTGGGAGGCGATGACTGCCGCCTTCCTCTACCTGCCGCCGCTCGTCGGCGTCGTCCGGGCGCTCAAGTTCGGCCGCGCCGAGCACCTCGGCGCCGAGCTGGCGGCGCCGCTCGGCGAGCGCTGTGCGGCGTGGGCCCCGGGCCTCGACCTGGTGACCGCCGTACCGCTCGCCTGGACACGCCTGCTGACGCGCGGCTACAACCAGGCGGAGGCGGTGGCGCGGCCGCTCGCCGCCGGCCTGGGAGTGCCCTGCCGCCGCCTGCTGCGCCGCCGCCGGCGGCGGCCCCAGGCCCTGCTCGCGCGCGCCGAGCGGCGGCGCAACCTGCGCGGCGCCTTCGCTCCCCGGCGCGAGGTGCCGGTGGGCGGCACCGTGCTGCTGGTCGACGACGTCATGACGACGGGAGCGACGCTCGTCGCCGCGACCCTCGCCCTGCGGCGCGCCGGCGTCGCCCGGGTCCTGGTGGCGGTGGTGGCGCGCACCCCGGAGGCGAGCTGGGACGAGCCGCTCACGGCGCCCGCCGCTTCGCCGGGAGCCTGCCCCCCGGCGTCCGCGCCGCAAGGGGCTTTCCGACCGCGGACGGGCGAATTGACAAGCCCTTGCCCGCGTGATTAGGATCGACGACGTTGGAGAGTCTTATCATGGCTCCGATCACCCTTCGGACCAGCCTCTTCTCCGGCGCCCTCGTGGCGTCCTTCCTGCTCGCGACGGCTGCGCGCGGCGTCGAGTCTGCGTCCGCGCCGCCACCCGACCCGGGCGTTCGCGGGCGAGTCAGCGCCACCAGCGCCTCGCCGCTCGCGCGCGCCTCCGTCTTTGCCTTCGAGGTCGCCCACGCGACGGTGATCAAGGTGGTCACTGGGCAGGATGGTGCCTTCCACTTCGACCGGCTCCCCGCCGGCGTCTACAAGCTGATCGCCTTCAAGCCCGGTTTCGAGCCAGGCGTCGTCCTGCTCTCTCGCGCCGCCGCCGAGGCGCTGCAGTTCGTCGAGCTGCGGCTTGCCGCCGAGCGCCGCGACGAGGCCCATCGCGGCGACGACTTCTGGGCGGTGCGCGACGAGATCCCCGCCGACGTCCTGCGCGACCTCGAGGGGATCCGCCTCGCCGACCTCGCCCTCTCACCGAGCGCGACGAACGGTCCGACGGCGCAGGACCTCCATGCGTTCCATACCGCGGTGCGAGCGATGACCGGCGTCGAGGACGTCGGCGGCGGTTCCGCCGCGCAGCTTGCCGGCGGCGGTATCGGCATGGAGGGGCGGATCGGCTCCTTGCGGCTGGGCGTCACCGGCGACTTCTGGCACCTCGCCGGGAACCCCGAGGGTGCCGTGGGCGCCGGCCCTCAGGGGCAGGCGGCCAACCTCGCCGTCAGCATGACCGGCAGCGGCGAGGGGCAGTTCGACGTCACCACCATCAGCCACCGGCTGCTGGCCGAGGACGAGCTGCGCAACGACGACACCAGCGCCGACTTCGAGCGCTACCGGGTGAGCTGGTCGCAACCCTTCGGCGAGCGCAGCCGCTCACGCTTCAGCGCCCAGTACACGAGCCAGAGCAATTTCCTGCGGCCGGCGGCGATGGGCAGCGAGTCGCGGGCCCTCAACCTCGAGGGCACCTACCACGTCGAGCTCTCCGACCGCAGCTCGCTGGAAACCGGGCTGCGGTATCGCGAGCGCGACGGCGGGTTCCGCAGCCTGGCTGCACGCCCCGGAGCCGGCTTCGACGACCAGCAGCGCGCCCTCGAGCTGTTCGGCAAGGGTGGCTGGCAGCTGCAACCGAGCGTCCTCGTCGAATACGGCCTCTACACGCAGCTGCGCGATGGCAGCCTGGCGCTGGCGCCGCAGGGCGGGATGGTCGTGCAGCTCGGCGATCGCTGGCAGGCGATGGCCTCCGCCAGCCAGCGCCTCGATCGCGGCCAGACGGCGCCGCTCGACGCCTTCACCCCGGTGCGGTTTGCCAACGTCGGGCAGGACCCGGCCGGCCATGCCTGTCAGGACCTCGAGCAACACTGCTATCGGGTGCTGCTGTCCCGCCAGGGCGACGACGACTCGACGCTGTTCGCCGTCGGCGCCGTGCACCGCGAGCTCGCCGAGGCGTTGCACCTCTACTTCGACGACGACATCCTCAACCACCTCGAGAGTCTCTACCTGGTGCAGGGCGACCAGCTGCCCGAGGTGCAGGTGGTGGTCGAGCGGCGCGTGGCGCCGCGGGTGCTGGCGCGGCTGGAGTCGAGCTACGCGAAGGGCGGCGGCGGCATCCTCTACGCCGTCGACGACAAGCCCTACCAGAACCGGGTGAGCTACCTCGTCACCTCGCTCGACACCCGCTTCCAGCGCAGCTCGACCGGCGTCTTCCTCGCCTTCCACCACCTGGCGCAGGGTGTCGAGCCGCTGGCCGTCGGTGCCGCCGCACCGCCGCCGATGGAGCTCGAACGCCTGCAGCTGATGCTGTCGCAGGACCTCAACGTGCTGATGCGGCTCGCCGCCGACTGGGCGGTGCACCTCAACTTCGAAGTCAGCCGCGGGGCGCTGCCGTTCGCCCTGCAGAACGCCAGCAACGACGAGGTGCGCCGGCGGGTCACCGGCGGGCTGTCGGTCAAGTTCTGAAGGCGGCCCCGCCGCTCCGTCCGCGGCCAGCCGGCACCCGGTAGGGAGCGCGATCGCTTGAATCGGGGGACCAGGCGGCCCTCGTCCCATCTCGTTCGCCGCTGGGCGGCTACGATCGCAAATCCAAGCAGTCGCTAGCCATCCGGCAGCTTGAATCCAAACCACCGGACGGACGGTACAATGTTGAACCGCCTCGGCGCGGGGGGCCCCATGGACCCTCGCCGGGACGGCCTCCGGCGCGGTCCGGCGGCCATGCAACTGCCTGCAAACCCTTCTTTTATCCGTGGCACACTTCCTGCTCGGCGGGTCGCCGGAGCCGTCCAGTCGATGTCCCGCCGCGTCGTCACCGCCGGCCCCCGCCTGCTCCTCGCAGCGGCCCTGGCGCTGGTGGTGGTGGTGGTGGGCGCCCTCGACCTCGTTCGCAAGGTCGACAGCTTCCGCACGCTCGGCTTCACCGCCACCGCGCACGGCGGCCTCTGGCGGGTGAGCGCGGTCGACGCGCCGGCCACCGGCCTCCGCCCCAGCGACGGCATTCTGCTCGTCGACGGCGGCGCCGCCGGCCGCGGCGCCGAGCTGCGGCAGCGCCTCCTCGCCGGGCCCGCCGCCCAGCTGACCGTGCTGCGCGGCGGCGAGCTGGTGGTGATCCCCTACCAGCGGCCGGGGCTGCGCATCGACGCCGCGTACCTGGTGCTCGCCGGCGCCGGCATCGTCTACCTGCTGATCGGCCTCTACGCGTTGCTGCACGGCAGGCGCGCGCCGGCGGGGGTCTTCTTCCTCTGGTCGCTGGCCTCGGCGGCGGTCTACCTCTGCACGCGCGTTCCGGGCACCCCCCCGGATCTCCTCGCCAAGGCGAGCTACGTCGTCGAGGAGCTGGGCCGGCTGCTGCTGCCGCCCTTGACCCTCCACCTCTTCCTGGTCTTCCCGGTGCCGGTGCTGCGCCGCCGCCTACGCCGGCTGCTGCCCTTCCTCTACGTGCCGGCGGCGGCGCTCGCCACCCTGCAGGCCGACCTCGTCTTCAATCGCGGCCGCTGGTTCTTCGGCGGCGTCCGGCCGCAGTCGCTGCGCGCCTTCGATCGCCTCGAGATCGGCCTCCTCGCCATCTTCTCGCTCGCCGCCCTCGCGGCCCTGGCGGTGCAGCTGGTGCGTCGGCACGGCTGGGAGCAGCGCCGCCAGCTGCAGTGGATCCTCCTCGGCCTCGCCGCCGGCTACCTGCCCTTCGTGGTGCTCTACGGGCTGCCCTGGGCGTTGCACCTGCCGCTGCCGAGCTGGGCGGCAGCCGCCGGCGCCGCGCCGCTCGCCCTGGTGCCGCTCACCTTCGCCTGGGCGTTGCTGCGCTTCCGGCTGTGGGACGTGGAAGTGATCGTCCGCTCGGCGGTCTCCTACATGGCCACCCTGCTGCTCGGCGTGGCCTCCTTCTCGCTACTGCACCTCGCGATCAGCCGCGGCCTGCCCGAGGACAGCGCGCTGGCGCGCAGCGCGCTGTCGTTGTCGGGCCTCGTCATCGCCGCCGTGCTGGTGCCGGCCGAACGGCGGGTGAGAGCCGGGCTCGAGCGACTCCAGTATCGCGGCACGTTCGCTCAGCGCCAGGCGCTGCGCGAGCTGGGTCGCGAGCTCCTCGAGGAGCGCGACCTGCCGCGGCTCTGCTCGCGTCTGCAGGAGCGTCTCACCGCCGGCCTCGGCCTCGACGCGGTGGCGCTCTACCTCGTCGACGGCAGCATCCTCCGGCTGGCGGCGGCGAGCGAGGGGGCGCCCGTCGAGCTGCGCCTCGGGGAGCTCGTCGAGCTGTGGCAGGCGCGTGTCGTGCGGCTCGAGGCGACGGCGCTGCCCGGCGTGACGCCCAATGCCACCGAGCGGCTCGCCGGCCACGGCTTCCGCTATGCCTTCCCGCTCTCCAGCCGGCGTCGACCGGTGGCACTGCTGCTCACCGCCGGCCATCTCACCGGCGAGCCGCTCAACAGCGAGGAGCTCGACCTGCTGCGCGTGGTGCTCGATCAGACGGCGCTGGCGCTGGAGAACGCGCAGCTGGTCGAAGAGCTGCGCACCCAGCTCGCCGAGGTCACTCGGCTCAAGCAGCACAGTGAGCAGATCCTCGAGTCGTCGCCGGCCGGCATCGTCGTGCTCGACGGCGAGCAGCGGATGGTATCGACCAACGGCGCCTTCGCGCAGCTCGCCGGCCTCGCCCGCGCGCAGCTGCTCGGCCGGCGCCTCAGCGAGGTGCTGCCGGTGGCCCCTCTGCCGCGCCCCGAGGAAGGCCTGCGCGAGGTCTCCTACTGCGACATCGACGGTCGCGAGCGCCACCTGGAGCTGTCGCTCGCCGCCTGCGGCCGCGCCGCCGACGACCTCCAGGTACTGGTGGTGCACGACGTCTCCGAGCGGGTGGCGATGGAGAACGCCCTCAAGGAGAAGGACCGCATGGCGGCGCTCGGCATGTTGGCGGCCGGCGTCGCCCACGAGGTGAACACGCCGATCACCGGCATCTCCAGCTACGCCCAGATGCTGCTCGCCGAGACGTCGAGCGACGACCCGCGCTACGAGCTGCTGCGCAAGGTCGAGAAGCAGACCTTCCGCGCCGCCAGCATCGTCAATGACCTGCTCGAGTTCGCCCGCGATCGCCGGCAGGAGCACCGTGCGCTGCCGCTGGCCGGCGTCGTCACCGACGCCCTCGAGGCGCTCGAGGACCGCCTGCAGCTGAGCCCCGTCGAGGTGTGCTGGAGCCCGCCCGCCGACGGCCCCACCGTGCTGGGCGGCGACCAGGAGCTGCAGCAGGTGTTCGTCAACCTCATCGGCAACGCCCTCGACGCCATGGGCGAGCGCGGCGGCCGGCTCGAGCTCGCGGTCACCAGCGACGGCGAGCGCGCCGTCGCCGCGGTCGCCGACAGCGGCCCCGGCATCCCGCGCGCCGAGCAGGAGCGCATCTTCCGTCCCTTCTACTCGACCAAGCTGGCGAGCGGCGGCACCGGCCTCGGACTGTCGATCAGCTACCAGATCGTCCGCCGCCACGGCGGCGACCTGCGGGTGGAGAGCGAGGCCGGTCGCGGCAGCCGCTTCGTCGTCGAGCTGCCGCGCTTGGGCACATCCCCACGCTCGGGGACGTCCGCCGCGGACGGCGGGAGCCGCGCTACCGGGAGCCGCCCGTGAACGTCCTCGTCGTCGACGACGAGGAGGTCCT
>DASYUP010000536.1:0-1518 GCA_036001185.1 Thermoanaerobaculia bacterium | reverse complement strand
ACCAGCTCCGCCGCGGCGGGCAGCGGAAAGTCGGCGGTGATCTGCAGGCGATAGGTAGCGTGCGGCGGGCCGGCGGGCCTCACGGCGACCGCTCCCCTCAGTGAGCGAGCCGCAGCACGAGCAGCGACCGCGAGCGCAGTCGCATGCGCGCCCCCGGCGGCAGCAGCTCCCCTTCGTCGCTGCCCGGCAGCACCCCGGGCTCGGCCGGGCGCGAGCGCCGTGCCGGCCCCGCCTGCTCGGTGTCGAGCACCAGCCGCCAGCCGGCGGCCCCGGACATCGTCGGCACCGTGAAGTCGAGGTCCTCGTGGTAGGCGTTGAAGGCGAGGTAGAAGGAGTCGTCCTTCACCCACTGACCGCGGTCGTCACGGCTGCCGATCGCCTCGCCGTTGAGGAACACCGCCACCGCCCGGTGCTGGTCGCTCTGCCAGTCCTCGGGGGTCATCTCCTGCCCGTCGCTGCGGTACCAGGCGATGTCGCTCACCCCGGCGCCGAAGATCGGCTTGCCGAGGAAGAAGCGGCGGCGCCGGAAGACCGGGTGCTCGCGGCGCAGCCAGATCAGGCTGGTGGTGAAGTCGAGCAGGCCGCCGTCGACCGCCTGCCAATGCACCCAGGAAGTCTCGTTGTCCTGGCAGTAGGCGTTGTTGTTGCCGCCCTGGGTGCGTCCCAACTCGTCGCCGGAGAGCAGCATCGGCACGCCTTGCGAGAGCAGCAAGGTGGCGAGGAAGTTGCGCTGCTGGCGCGCCCGCAGCTCGTTGACCGCCGCGTCATCGGTGTCGCCCTCGACGCCGCAGTTCCACGAGCGGTTGTCGTCGGCGCCGTCGCGGTTGTCTTCGCCGTTCGCCTCGTTGTGCTTGTGGTCGTAGCTGACCAGGTCGCGGAGGGTGAAGCCGTCATGGGCGGTGACGAAGTTGACGCTGGCGAATGGCCGCCGGCCGGTGGTCTCGTAGAGGTCGGAGCTGCCGGCGATGCGGTAGCCGAGCTCGGAGACGGTGCGCGCGCTGCCGCGCCAGTAGTCGCGCACGCAGTCGCGGTACTTGCCGTTCCACTCCATCCACTTGGGCGGGAAGTTGCCGACCTGGTAGCCGCCCTCCCCGACGTCCCAGGGCTCGGCGATGAGCTTGGCCTGCGAGACCACCGGGTCCTGGTGGATGAGGTCGAAGAAGGAGGACAGGCGATCGACCTCGTGCAGCTCGCGGGCGAGGGCGGCGGCGAGGTCGAAGCGGAAGCCGTCGACGTGCATCTCGGTGACCCAGTAGCGCAGCGAGTCCATGATCAGTTGCAGCACCTGCGGGTGGCGCATGTTGAGGCTGTTGCCGGTGCCGGTGAAGTCCATGTAGTAGCGCGGGTCGTCGGGCATCAGCCGGTAGTAGGCGGCGTTGTCGAGACCCTTGAAGGAGAGCGCCGGCCCCAGATGGTTGCCCTCGGCGGTGTGGTTGTAGACGACGTCGAGGATCACCTCGATCCCCGCCTCGTGCAGGGTCTTCACCATCTGCCGGAACTCCTGCACCTGCTGGCCGC
>DASYUP010000535.1:0-2853 GCA_036001185.1 Thermoanaerobaculia bacterium | reverse complement strand
TCGAGCAGCAAGCGCCGCCGCCGCGGCGGCGCGGCCGGTGGACCCGGGGTCGAGCCCGTGGTCGACGTGCGCCGCGAGCAGCCGCCAGCCACGGGCCGGCGCGAGCTCGGTCATTGCCAGCAACAGCGCCGTCGAGTCGGCGCCGCCGGAGAAAGCGAGGAGCAGGAGGTCGCCGGGGCTGGCCCATGCCTCGCCCGCCAGGCAGCCTTCGATGGCCGCGCGGAGCGGCGAGATGGTGGCGGTGACGGGACTCGAACCCATGACCTAGCGGTTATGAGCCGCTCGCTCTAACCAGCTGAGCTACACCGCCACGAACGGCGAACCATAGACGAAACGGTGAGCGCCTTCAAGGCGGCGAGGGGGGTCGCTGCGCCCCCGTGGGTGCTCAGCGCGCGGCCGCGAATCGCTTCGCCACCTCCGCCCAGTTGACGACGTTCCACCACGCCGCGATGTAGTCCGGCCGCTTGTTCTGGTACTTGAGGTAGTAGGCATGCTCCCAGACGTCGACGCCGAGCAGCGGGGTCTTGCCCTCCATCAGCGGGCTGTCCTGGTTGGCGCTCGAGGAGACCTCGAGCTTGCCGCCGGCGACGGTCAGCCAGCCCCATCCGGAGCCGAAGCGCTTGGTGCCCGCCTCGGTCAGCTTCTCCTTGAAGGCGTCGAAGCTGCCGAAGGTCTTCGCCAGCGCCTCGCCGAGGGGGCCGGTGGGCGCGCCGCCGCCGCCCGGGCCCATCACCTGCCAGAACAGCGAGTGGTTGGCGTGGCCGCCACCGTGGTTGCGAACGACGGTACGGATCTCTTCCGGCACCTGGTCGATGCCACGCAGCAGGTCCTCGACGCTCTTCTTCTGCAGGTCGGGGTGCTTTTCGAGAGCGCCGTTGAGGGTGTTGACGTAGGTGGCGTGGTGCTTGGTGTGGTGGATCTCCATCGTCCGCGCGTCGATGTGCGGCTCGAGGGCGTCGTAGGCGTAGGGGAGCTTCGGCAACTCGTGCATGAGGGGTCCTCCGGTAGTGCGAACAGGCGGGTCTGACGTTCCCACCGCGGCCGGTAGCGACGATAGCACCGGGGATGAAGAGGGCAGAGCCCATGCGCGAGCTCGGAGATCGCGCGCACTCTCATCCGCTGATTGCACCCGTGACGGCTAGAGGTGGCATGGTCAGCTGGCGGCGTAGGCGGTGGAGGACGGTATGGACGCTGCTGGGGGTGAGGGCGCCGGCGAGGTGGCGGGAGATCTCCGCCGCCGTGCAGCCTTCGATGGCGGAGAGCTCGAGGATGCGCAGGTTGCGCGGCCCGTGCTCTTCGCCGAGCGAGCGGACGCGCCGGCGTAGATCGGCGGCGCGCTCGCGGGCGAGCAGGCGCTCCTCAGGAGTCGGGCCTGGGGCGCGCCGATCGCAGGCCGCCGGACCTGCGGCGCCGTGTCCGCCGCCGCGCTTGCGGGCGCCGCGGCTGCGCAGCTCGTCGATGACGACGCTGCGGGCGATGCGGTGAAGGTAGGACCAGACCTGCGCCGGCGGCCAGGCCGTCAGAGGCACTGCTGGCCGCGCCGCCAGCACCCGGCAGTAGACCTCCTGCACCAGCTCGTCGATGTCCGGCGCCTGTGGACGCCACCCGGCCCGTCGCATGGCGAGCGCCACGCAACGGCTCACTTCGCGGCCGTAGCGCCGCGCGAACTGGTCCCAGAAGGCGCCGTGCGCTTCTGCAATGTCGTCTCGAAGCTCGATCATCCTCCGCTCTCCTCGTGGTTGGGGAGCGGAGGTGGAGAGGGCCCGGGAAGGGGGCCCTCGGCAGGGTGGCGGCACGCTACCACGGATTGCCGCGATGCGGCAAGGTGGGCTCGCCGGCGGCCGCCAGCGCGTTGACAGTGTAGACCCCGGCCGCTATCATTCCCGCCCTCGTAGGGGGGTTAGCTCAGCGGTAGAGCACCTGCCTTACACGCAGGGGGTCGCGGGTTCAAATCCCTCACCTCCCACTCTATGTAGATGTAGTCAGTTCCCGATGTAGTCACTTCGCGGGGTCGTAGTTCAGCTGGTTAGAACGCCGGCCTGTCACGCCGGAGGCCGCGGGTTCGAGTCCCGTCGACCCCGCCATCTCGCGCTCTCACAACGTACCTGTGAGGTGGAGCCGAGGTCGCGGCGAACCAGGAGAGACAAGCAGTGCGCGACAAGATCAAGCTCGTGTCCTCGGCCGGTACGGGGTACTACTACACCACCGACAAGAACAAGCGCACCTCCACCGAGAAGCTGCGCCTGAAGAAGTACGACCCCAAGGTCCGCAAGCACGTCGAGTTCGTCGAAGAGAAGCTGCGGTAGACCTCTTCACCGACCCCCGCTGCCTCCTCCACCAGGTGCCGCTCGGCTTTCCCGAGCAGCCGGTGCGGCTGGCGCGCATCCTCGAAGGCCTCGCCGCCGGCGGCTTCGCGGCGGTGGCGCCGGGTGCTCATCCGGCGGCGGCGGCGATGGTCGAGCTGGTCCACGGCGCGGCCTACGCCGACCGCTTCCGCGCCGCTGTCGAGCGCGGCGATGGTCTCTTCGACTCGGCGGACAACCCGCTCGTCGCCACCACCTGGGACGCCGCGTGGGGGGCGGTCGAGGCGACGCTGCACGCCGCCGATCGCGCCTTCAGCGGGCGGGCCGCCTTCGCCGCCGTGCGACCGCCGGGCCACCACGCCGAGCGCCAGCTGGCGATGGGTTTCTGCTACTTCAACAACGCCGCCCTGGCCGCCGAGCGGCTGCGCGAGCAGGGCCTCGCGCGGGTGGCGATCTTCGACTTCGACGTCCACCATGGCAACGGCACCCAGCACCTCTTCGAGGAGCGGGCCGACGTCTTCTACGCCAGCACCCACCAGTACCCCTTCTA
>DASYUP010000534.1:0-3276 GCA_036001185.1 Thermoanaerobaculia bacterium | reverse complement strand
CTGGTAGCCGAGCACCGGGATCACGGTGGTGGACGGAATGGAGCGATTGGTCTTCATGCTGGCTCGCGATCGTCGGTCGAAACGCCGGCCCCTACGGATTGCGGAACACCACCGTCCCCTTCGGGCACTCGAGGGTGAGCGCGTAGGTGGGGCTCGTCGCCTTGACCACCTCGATGGGCAGGCCGAGCGCCGCCTGCAGCCGCCGCAGCGGCTCCTGGTGCGGGCTGCCGACCTGCAGCTGGCGCAGGGTGCAACCGGCCGGCGAGGTCGTTGCCGGATGGGGCGTGTCGGAGTCCCAGACGATGAAGAAGGGGGCCTGCTCGACCTCCTCCGCCAGCCCGAAAGTCTGCCAGCGCAGGGTCGCGCCGGCAGGGGTCGCTCGCGAGCCCGGCCGCGGCGGCGTCACCGCAAAGCCGGCCTTGGCAAGCGCCGCCCGTAGGGCCGCCAGGTCGCCGCCCCCCACCGCGAAGCCGACGGGGGTCGGGTTGTCGTAGCCGCCGAGGAGGGTGAAGCCGGGCGGCGCCGTGGCCCCCGGTTGCACGGCGATGATCTCCAGGTACGTCTGCCCGCCGAGCGACAGCAGCGCATTGTGCGTGCCGCCGGGGTGTTTGCCACCGTAGATGGGCCGCACGCCGGTGAGCTTCGCCATGGCGGCGACGCCGCGGTCGAGATCGGCGACCCCCAGCAGGATGTGGTCGACCCTGCTCGACGTCACCCCGGATCCGGGCGACGCCGCAGGCGAGGGGGTCTCGCTGCCCGGCGGCGCGTGAGCGGCCATAGCGAAGAGCGAGCCGAGCGCGAGCGCCGAGAACGCAACCGAGCAGGCCATTACCTGTACCTCCCGCTGGCGACGCTACCACCGGTCGCCGGCGAGCTAACAGAACGCCCGCCCCGTCGTCTAATGGTGCGGATGGAGGAGGGCGAGCTGGAGCTGGAGCTGGTGAGGAAGGCGGCGGCGGGCGACGACGACGCCTTCCGGAAGCTGGTGGAACGCCACGGGCGGATGGTCTTCCAGCTCGCCTATCGCATCACCGGGGAGAGGGCGAGCGCCGAGGACGTCGTGCAGGAGACCTTCATGAAGACCCACCGCGCATTGCATCGCTTCGACGGCCGGGCCCGCTTCGCCACCTGGCTGCACCGCATCGCCACCAACTGCGCTCTCGACAGCGCGCGCCAGCGGCACGGACGCCAGGAGGTGGCCTACGAGGCGACCGTGCCCGACCCCGCCCCCTCGCACGAGCCGGGCCCCGAGCGCGTGGCGAAGAGCGGCGACGTGCGCCGCACGCTGCTGCGCGCCATGGCAACCCTGACGCCGGTCGAGCGCAGTGCCTTCGTGCTGCGCCACTACGAGGGGCGGCACACCGTGGAGATCGGCGAGCTGCTGGGGCTGGGCAGCAGCGCCACTCGGCAGGCGGTGTTCCGGGCGGTGCGCAAGCTCCGGCAGGCGCTGGCGCCGCTGGTCGAGGAGCGGCCATGAACGTCGAGCCGGAGCTCACCGACGACGAGCTGGTCCTCTACCACTACGGCGAGGCCGAAGACGCCGAGGGGATTCGCGTGCGGCTCGCGGCATCGCCGGCGGCGCGCGAGCGCTACGAGGCCCTGGTGCGCGTGCTGAAGGCGACGGACGAGTGGCAGGTGCCGGAGTTGCCGGCTGGTTTCGAGGCGGAGCTGTGGGAGCGGCTGCGGCCGCGGCTGGTGGACGCGCGGGCCGAAGACGGGCGAGGGCAAGCCCCGCCCCTACACGAGAGCGTCGCGGAACCGCCGCGGGGGGCGCTGGTCGCCGCCGCGCACCGCTTCGGTGGCGCTCGCCTGCCGCGCTGGGCGCCGGCGGCGGCCGCCGCCGTGCTGCTGCTCGCCGTCGGCTACCTGGCGGGGCGGCTGAGCCCGCCCGCTCTCCCCGGGCCGGCCGTGCCGCGGCCGCTCTCGGCCGAGGCGCGGCAGCGCATCCTCGTCGAGACCCTCGCCGACCACCTCGAGCGCTCGCAACGGCTGTTCGCCGAGCTGGTCAACGCCCCGCCCGAGGGCAGCGGCGCCCTCGGCGGCGAGCGCCAGGCGGCCCGCGAGCTGCTGTCCGAGAACCGCCTCTACCGCACGGCCGCGCAGCGCGGCGGCCGTGACGGCGTGGCTGCCCTGCTCGACGAGATGGAGCCGGTGCTGCTCGAGCTCGCCCACCTGCCGGCCGACCCCGCGGAGACCGACCTCGCCTTCCTGCGCCAGCGCATCGAGGCTCGCGCGCTGCTGTTCAAGACCCGCGTCGCCGCCGGGCTGCTCACCCGCTCCCTGCAGCCGGGCGCCGCTTCCCCGACACGCTCGAACGCCTGAACCTGCGGAGACCAGCCAATGAACTCCTCCCGATGCCTTCACTCCACCCTCGCCGGCGTCCTCGCGGCGGCGGCGCTGCTCGCCCAGCCGGCGGCAGGCGATGACCACCCGGCTGCCGCGCTCACCTACCATCACCCGGCGCTCGGCTGGCCGCTGCTCACCGCCCTCGCCGCCGACGACGCGGAGGGGGGCGGCTCGCGCAGCACCGCCTACCGCGAAGGCCAACGGGCCCTCGACGCCGGCAAGTGGCGGGAGGCCGCCGCCACCTTCGCCCGGGTGGCCGCCGAGAAGGGGGCCGACGCCGATGCCGCCCTCTACTGGCAGGCCTACTCCCTCGGCAAGGACGGCCGCGCCAACGAGGCGCTGGCCGCCCTGCGCGAGCTGCGGGCGACCTACCCGAAGAGCAGCTGGCTCGACGACGGCCAGGCTCTCGAGCTCGGGCTGCGCGGGCCGCAGGCCCCGGTGCCCAGCGGTGAAGGCGCCGAGAGCGAGGAGCTCAAGCTCTACGCCCTCAACGGGCTGCTGCAGGTGGACTCGGCGCGCGCGGTGCCGGTGCTGCAGAAGTTTCTGGCCGGCAACGCCTCGCTGCGGCTCAAGAAACAGGCGCTGTTCGTGCTCAGCCAGAGCGACGGGGCCGAGGCGCGACAGGCGCTCGGCGCCGTGGCCCGCGGGCGCAGCAACCCGCCGCTGCAGCGCGAGGCGATCGAGATGCTGGGGGTGGCCGGCGGCAAGGAGTCGATCGCCGCGCTTGCCGACATCTATCGCGACAGCACCGATGCCTCGGTCAAGGAGGCCGTGCTGCAGGCCTTTCTGGTCGCCGACGCCGACGACCAGGTGCTCGCGGTCGCTCGCGACGACAAGGACGCCGAAATGCGGCGCAAGGCCATTCATCAGCTCGGCGCCATGGACGCCAGCCGGCAGCTGCGCGAGCTCTACGGCCACGAGGGCGACCCG
>DASYUP010000533.1:0-1636 GCA_036001185.1 Thermoanaerobaculia bacterium | reverse complement strand
TACCACATGGCGCGCGCCGGTCCCGCCGCGGCGGCCCCCGGCCCCGCCGGCAGACGCCGGCCGCCGACCCACCAACCGTTCCGTCGCCACTCCCAATCCTGTCCACCAGCCTCTCTGCACACCTCGTTGCGCTTCCTCGAGCCCCTGGCGATAATCCCCCGCCATGACGACCACCATCCGGGACTTCGTCGAGCGTCATTATCGCCACTTCAACGCCGCCGTCGTGCGCGACGCCACGCGCGCCTACGAGTCGCACTTGACGCCTCGGGGCGGCAAACCAGGCGGCAAGATGCTGGTCACCCTGGCGGGCGCCATGAGCACCGCCGAGCTCGGGCTGTCGCTCGCCGAGATGATCCGCCAGGGCAAGGTGCACGCCATCAGCTGCACCGGCGCCAACCTCGAGGAGGACGTCTTCAACCTGGTGGCGCACGACTTCTACGAGCGCCTGCCCCACTACCGCCAGCTCACGGCCGAGGCCGAGGAGTCACTGCGCGAGCGCGGCATGAACCGGGTGACCGACACCGCCATCCCCGAGGAGGAGGCGATTCGCCGCATCGAGGGCAAGATCGTCGAGCTGTGGAAGGACGCCGACAGCAAGGGCGAAGGCCACCTTCCTCACTGGTACTTCTACGAGCTCCTCCGCCGCGGCAGCCTGAAGGAGCACTACCAGATCGACCCCGCCCACTCCTGGCTCATCGCCGCCGCCGAGCGCGATCTGCCGATCTTCGTGCCCGGCTGGGAGGACTCGACGCTGGGCAACATCTTCGTCGCCCACGTCGTCGCCGGCGACCTCTCGGGCTACCAGGTGATCCGCGCCGGCACCGAGTACATGGGCAAGCTGATCGAGTGGTACCGGAAGCAGAGCGGCGACGGCGCCTCGATCGGCTTCTTCCAGATCGGTGGCGGCATCGCCGGCGACTTCCCCATCTGCGTGGTGCCGCTGATCCAGCAGGACCTGCAGCAGGCGGCTCCCTTCTGGGGCTACTTCTGCCAGATCTCCGACAGCACCACGTCGTTCGGGTCGTACAGCGGCGCCGTCCCCAACGAGAAGATCTCCTGGGGCAAGCTCGCCCTCGACACGCCGCGCTTCATCATCGAGAGCGACGCCACCATCGTCGCGCCGCTGGTGTTCGGCTACCTGCTCGGCTGGTAGCCGACTCTAGGAGCGCTTGCCGACCACCCGCTCGAGGTAGGCGCCGATGACCGCCGCGGTGTTGCCGTCGCGCCACTGCGCGCGCACGGCGGCGGCGGTGTCCCGCGCCTGCTCGGCCCGCGTGGCGAAGGGCGCGCGCAGCTGGGCCTTGGTGAGGCGGAAGGCTTCGGCGGGGATCTGCGCCAGCGACTGGGCGACGGCCAGCGCGCGCGACAGCACGGCGGCGGGAGGGAGCGCCTCCTCGGCGAGGCCGGCCCGCAGCGCCTCGTCGCCGTCGAAGGTGCGGCCGAGCAGCACCACCGCGGAGAGCTGCGCCGCCGGGGTGGCAAAACGCACCGTCTCGAGGGCGATGGGCGGAAAGGCGACGCCGACCTGCAGCTCGGGCGTCCCGACCTTGCCCTGGCCGGCGGCCACCACCCGGTAGTCGCAGGCGCAGGCGAGGATCCAGCCGCCAGCCATGGCGTGGCCGTTGACAGCCGCCAC
>DASYUP010000532.1:0-2152 GCA_036001185.1 Thermoanaerobaculia bacterium | reverse complement strand
GGTGCTGACGGCAGCGTCTGGGCGTTGCCCTAAGAGACGGGCGGGGACAAGTCCCGCCCCTGCACCAGAGCGTGCCGCGGATTCGTCCGTTCGGGGCGGTCCAAGAAACCTCGACCTGCTCGAGCTCGCGGCATCCTCCGGTGTAGGGGCGGGGCTTGTCCCTGCCCGTGCTGCCGTTACCGCAACAGACCGCGGAAGAAAGGCTCCCCCAGCTCCCGGAACCACCGCGCCACCTCCTCGTTCGCCGCCGTGCGTCGCGCCTGGATGCGCCGTCGCTTGCGCCACATGCGGGGGGCGCTGCGGGCGGCGTCGCGCCAGCCCCGCAACAGGATGGCCGCCAGGCGGCGCGCCGGCAGCCGCGCCCCGAACTTGCTCGCCGGCCCGCGCCCGAGTAGCAGACCGAGTGCCAGCACTGCAGGTCGCAGCAGCGACAGCAGCAGCGCCCGCGGCGCGTACCAGCCGGGGTAGTTCTTGAGGATGTTGTAGATCGTGTTGCGACAGGTGTAGTAGGCGAGCAGCTCCGAATACTGCCCGGCGGTGCCGCCGCGATGGTGGTAGACGACGGCGGCGGGAGCGTAGACGCACCGCCAGCCGCGCAGCCGCGCCCGCCAGCCGAGGTCGAGCTCCTCGCAGTAGAGCCGGAAGTCCTCGTCGAACCACTCGCCGTCGGCCGCCACGTCGAGCAGCAGGTCGCGGCCGAAGAAGGCGGCGGCGCCATACGGGCAGAAGGTCTCCTTCGCCTCGCCGGCGGCGTCGCGGTCGCGACCGGAATCCTCCAGCTTGCCGAAGCCGTCGACGGTGACGCGCTGGCCGGTGCCGTCGAGGGTGCGGCGGTCGTCGGCCATCACCACTCGCGCCGCCACCATGCCGATGCGTCGCTCGGCGTCGAGCGCGCCAGCGAGGGCGTCGAGGGCACCCGGCGCCACCCGCGTGTCGTTGTTGAGCACCAGCACGCCGTCGCAGCCGCGCTCGAGGGCCCGCCGGATGCCGACGTTGTTGGCGTGCGCGAAACCGGTGTTGTGTGGCAGCACCAGCACCTCGGCCGCCGGCGCGGCGGCGCGCGCGGCCGCCGCCGAGTCGTCGCGGGAGCCGTTGTCGACCACGACCACCAGTGGCTCCCCGGCCGCCGAGGCGGCGGCGAGGCTGGCGAGACACTCGACGAGCAGCTGCCGCCGGTCGTGGTTGACGATCACCACGCCGAGGCGCACGCCGTCAGCTCCCGCGCTTGCAGGCAGAGTGGGTATTGCGTCTGTGTCGCCACCGGCCGCGGATGATACCGGCAGCCCCGGATTGGCCCCGCAGCTCGGGCGGCGCCGTAGTACCATCCGCGCGCTCCCCTTCGCGCCACCGGCTCTTCTTCCGATGACGAGCGAGACGCCGCCGGACTCCCCGCCCCGCTCCGCCCGGCGCAGCCTCTGGCGTGCCGCCGCGCCCTGGCTGGTGGCCGCCGCCGCCCTCGCCTGGCTCCTCCACCGGCTGCCGTTTGCCGCGGTTCGCGTCGCCCTTGCCACCGGCCCCTGGCCGCTTCTCGCCGCCTACGTCGTCCTCGAGCTGGCGCTCATCCTGCTCGCCGATGCCTGGGCCGCCAGCGTGGCGCTGCGCCTCAGTGGCGGCTCGCTTCCCTACTGGCGGGTGGTGGCGATGCGCGGCGCCACCTACCTGGGCACCGTCATCCACCCCCTCGCCGGCCAGGGCTCCTTCGGCTGGTTCCTGGCCCGCGCCGGGCAGGGGGCATGGAGCGCCGGCGGCGTGGTGCTGCTGCTTTTCGTCACCCAGGGCCTGGCGCTGGTGGTGGCCGGGGCGTTCGGCGTCGCCGTCGCACCGGCCTGGCTGCGACAACCGGCACTGCCCTTGCTCAGCCTCCTCGTCCTCGGTCTGCTCATCTACCTCGCGCTGCTGACGCGGCCCCCGCGGCGGCTGGCGCGGCTGCCGTTGCTGCAACCGCTGTTCGCCGCCGGCGTGCGCGGCCACCTGATCGCGGTGGCGGCGCGCCTTCCTCACGTGGCGCTGCTGGTGGTGCTGATGTGGGGTCAGCTGCGCATCTGGGGGATCCCGGTTCCCTTGCTCGCCGGCCTCGCGCTGACGCCGCTGGTGCTCTTCGTCGCCGCGCTCCCCATCACCCCCGCCGGCCTCGGCACCGTCCAGGCGCTGC
>DASYUP010000531.1:0-2201 GCA_036001185.1 Thermoanaerobaculia bacterium | reverse complement strand
CTGGTCAGGCCCCGACCTCGCCCCTCGCGCAGCGACCGCGACGCTCGCCAAGGGCTCGTCTCGCGGGCTGGCGTCGGCGGTGAGCGAGATGGCGCCACCCTCCTCTCAGAAGCGGCTGGTGTCGCGGCCGAAGGTGGCCGCCTTGCCCCAGTCGAACAGCACCTTGACCTTGTTGGCGAGGCTCACCAGCTTGGTGAGGTAGACCGAGCGCCAGAACAGCCAGGCGGTACGGCCGCTCCACCTGATCTGCGGCAGGTCGGCGAGCGCCTGGCGGCCGCCGATGTAGGCGAGCATGCCGTAGGAGGTGAAGCGAAAGGGCGGCGCATGGCGGCCGCGCGCCTCCAGCCGCAGGGCGCGCGCCAGGTGCCGGCCCTGCTGCTGCGCCACTTGCGCCGTTGCCGGCAGCGGCGGATCGCCGAAGGCGGCGCAGTCGCCGAGCGCGAAGATGCCCTGCTGACCGGGCAGGCGCAGGCTGCGGTCGACCACCAGGCGGCCCCGCTCGTCGAGCGGCATGCCGAGGCCGCGTACGAAGGGGTGGGGGGCGAGGCCCCCGGCCCAGAAGACGGCGCCGCAGGGGATCTCCTCGCCATCGACCAGCCGCACCGTGGTGTTGACACCGCCGGCCTCGGCCTCGATGGCGGCCACCGCGGTCGACGTGCGCACCGCGATGCCGCCGCGCCCGAAGTGCTCGCGGGTGTATTCGGCGAGGGCGGCGTCGAAGCCGCCGAGCAGGCGTGGCGCCGCCTCCAGCACCAGCACGCGGGCAAAGCGCGCCACCTCGGGGAAGTCTTCGCGCAGCTCGTCGCCGAGCAGGTCGTGCACCTCGGCAGCGAGCTCGACACCGGTCGCCCCGCCGCCGCAGACGACGAAGGTGACTCGCCGCCGCACCTCCTCCTCCGGCAGCCCCGGCAGGGCGGCGCGTGAGAGCTGCAGCAGCACGCGCGAGCGGATGGTGCGCGCGTCGGTAACGTCGCGCAGGCAGAGGGCGTGCTCCCGCACCCCTTTCACGCCATAGTCGGCGACCTGCGCGCCGACGGCGATGACCAGCAGGTCGAAGGGCAGGGCCAGCTCCTCGTCGGTGATCGCCGAGCGGCAGATCACCTGCCGCGCCTGCCAGTCGACCCCCTCGGCCTCGGCTTCCACCACCCGCGCGTGCCGTACGCGCCGGCGCACCGGCTCGAGGATGCTGCGGAACTCGACCGTGCCGACCACCGCCGAGGGGAGCAGCGGCGTGAAGACGAAGTAGTTGCGCGGCGAGACGATGGTCACCTCGGCGTGCTCGCGCGGCAGGTGGCGGGCGAGCGAGTAGCCGCCGAAGCCGGAGCCGAGGATCACCAAGCGGGACGGTGCCATCCGGCGGATCTTACGCGCGGGAGCCCACCGCCAGCCGAGCACCGGTGGCACCCACCCTCGGCGCCGGGGAATCGCCGGATCCGCGATACCATCGAAGGCTCCAGGAGGCCCCATGCTCGAGACCGCCGCTCCCGCCACCGCCAGCGCCGCCGAGGCGCCGGGCGTGGACTTCGCCCTCACTCCCGAGCAGCGGGCCATCCAGGAGACGGCGCGCGAGTTCGCCCGCCGCGAGATCGACCCCATCGTCGAGGAGATCGACGAGGCGCAGCGGTTTCCGCGCGAGGTGATCGAGAAGGCTGGGGAGCTGGGCTTCCTGGGAGTGATCTTTCCGGAAGAGTGGGGCGGCGCCGGCCTCGGCTACGTCGAATACGTGTTGGTGGTCACCGAGCTGTCGGCGGTCGACCCCTCGGTGGGCATCAGCGTCGCGGCTCACAACTCGCTGTGCAGCAATCACATCTACAAGTTCGGCAGCGACGAGCAGCGGCAGCGCTGGCTGGTGCCGCTCGCCTCGGGGCAGAAGATCGGCGCCTGGAGCCTCACCGAGCCCAACGCCGGCTCCGACGCCGGCGGCACCCGCACGCGCGCCGAGAAGGTGGACGGCGGCTGGGTGCTCAACGGCGCCAAGACCTTCACCACCCACGGCTCGGTGGGCGACGTCTGCGTCGTCTTCGCGGTCACCGAGCGCGAGGCGCCGAAGGGTCACAACCTCTCGGCGTTCGTCATCGACAAGGGCACGCCGGGGTTCCGGCCCGGCAAGAAGGAGAACAAGCTCGGCATCCGCGCCTCCGACACCGCCGAGGTGGTGATGGAGGATTGCTTCGTCCCCGACGAGAACCTGCTCGGCGAGC
>DASYUP010000530.1:0-9635 GCA_036001185.1 Thermoanaerobaculia bacterium | reverse complement strand
GCGGCGAGTGACCGCCGAAGCAGCTGCGGCGGGGACTGCGTACAGCCAGGCCGGCGTCGACATCGACGCCCAGGACCGCGCGCTGGCGAGCGTCAAGGAGCTGGTGCGCTCGACCGTGGTGCCCGGGGTGCTCTCCGAGCTCGGCGGCTTCGGCGGGTTGTTTGCGCTCTCGCGCGATCATCGCGAGCCGGTGCTGGTGGCCTCGGCCGACGGTGTCGGCACCAAGCTGATGGTGGCGAAGGTGGCCGGCGACTACTCGACCGTCGGCCGCGACCTCGTCAACCACTGCGTCAACGACATTCTGGTGCAAGGGGCGCGGCCGCTGTTCTTCCTCGACTACGTCGGCGCCGGCGTGCTGGCCCCCGAGCACGTCGTGGCCCTCGTCGCCGGCGTCGCCAGGGGCTGCCGCGAGAACGGCTGCGCCCTCCTCGGCGGCGAGACCGCCGAGATGCCCGGCTTCTACCAGCCCGGCGACTACGAGCTGGTGGGCTTCATCGTCGGCCTCGCCGAGCGCGACAGGCTGCTTGGCCCGGCGAGGGTGCAGGTGGGCGATGCCCTCGTCGGCCTCCCCTCGGCGGGTCTGCACACCAACGGCTACTCGCTGGCGCGGCGGATCCTCTTCAGCCAGCTCGGCCTGAGCGTCGACGACCGGCTGCCGGCGCCGACTGGCGCCAGCGAGCCGATGCCGACGGTGCGCGCGGCATTGCTGGCGCCCCATCTCTCGTACCTCGGGCCGCTGCTCGGCCTGCTGGATCATCCCGGCCTGCACGCCATGGCGCACGTCACCGGCGGCGGCCTCACCGACAACGTGCCGCGCAGCCTGCCCGCGGGGTGCCGCGCCCGCATCCGCCTCGCCAGTTGGACGGTGCCGCCGCTCTTCCGGCTGCTCGCCGAGGCGGGCGCCGTCGGTTGGGACGAGATGCGCCGCGTCTTCAACCTCGGCATCGGCATGGTGCTGGTGGTGGCGGCGGCGGCGCGCGACGAGGTGCTGGCGCACCTGCAACGGGTGGAGCGCCCGGGCGTCGTGCTCGGCGAGGTGGTGGCGGGCGAGCCGGGCGTGGAGTACGTCGACTCGCCGTGACGGCCGGGGCACGCGTCGGTGTCCTGCTCTCGGGACGGGGGAGCAACTTCGTCGCCTTGCAGGCGGCGATAGCGCGGGGGGAGGTCCCCGCTCACGTCGCCCTGGTGGTGAGCAACGTCGCCGAGGCGCCGGGCCTCGCGCGCGCCCGCGAGCTGGGGTTGACGACCGCCTGCTTTCCTGCCGCCGCCTTCGCCGACCGCGCAGCGCAGGAGGGCGCGATCGTCGCTGCCCTCGGCGATCACCGTGTCGAGTGGATCTGCCTCGCCGGTTTCATGCGGCTGCTCTCGCCGGGGTTCATCCGCGCCTACCGCGAGCGCATCCTCAACATCCACCCCAGCCTGCTGCCCGCCTTCCCCGGCCTGCACGCGCAGCGACAGGCGCTCGCCCACGGGGTCAAGATCTCCGGCTGCACGGTGCACTTCGTCGACGAGGGGCTCGACAGCGGGCCGATCGTCGTCCAGCGGACGGTGCCGGTGCACGACGACGACGACGAGGCGGCGCTCTCGGCCCGCATCCTCGAGCAGGAGCACCAGGCCTACCCCGAGGCGCTGCGGCGGCTGCTCACCGAGCCTTGGCAGGTGGTAGGGCGGCGGGCTTGTTTCGGTCCGCCGCCGCCGCCGTAGCGCACAGCAGGCGCGGGTAGGGCACCAGGCGGGGTGGCGAGAGGTCGTCGACGATCGTCAACAGCCATGTCTCGCGGCCGCCCTCGGCGGCCATCAACCGGCAATCCGCCCGCCGGTCCATGGCGCGCGCCCACAGCACCGGTGCGGCGGCGAGATCGGCGCCGTCGTGGACCCACTCAGTGTTGGCGTCGTGCCCTGGCCCGTAGCGCACCAGCACGAGGTGCTGGCCGCCGAGCGCCGCGAGCTGTCGCTGCAGCGCCGCGCGCCGCACCGCCCAGCTCTCGGTCTCCGGGCGGACGGCCCAGGCCATCACGGGCACTGACAGCAGCAGGGCCAGCGGCACCCCTGCCGCGAGCCGCGCGCCGAGGGGCCGGCCGGCGGGCAGCCAGAGGCGCAGGTGCCGCCAACTCTCGGCCAGCAGGTAGACAACGAGGCAAGCGCCGGGGGCGACGTAGTGCGGGCGGCTGGGCACGATCACGAGCTGGCTCGCGGCGAGGGCCGCAAGGACGCCTGCCGCCCAGCGCGGGCCGGCGCGGCACAGCGCCCACGGGAGGCCGGCGAGCAGCGGCAGCAACGCCGCGCCGACGTAAAAGCGAGCGAGGCCCGCGAGCTTGTGGCCGGCGGCAGCGAGCCAGCCGCGGAGTGTGTGCTGCCGGCGCCACGCCGCGCCCTCGAAGTCGCGGAAGAAGCGCTGCATCTCGAGGTGTGGCGAAGGCACCACGTGGCGCGGCGACTGCCAGAGAAAGACGGGAGTGCTCTCGTAGCGCTGGTCGTAGAGCCGGTAGGGCATCGTCCAGGCACTGCCGGTGACGCGCCACTGGTACCAGCCGAGCCAGCCGAGGCCCGGGGCGAGCACCAGCAGGGCCGTGGCGAGCGCTCGCCCCCAGCTCCCCCGCGGGGCTCGCCCCGGAGGCTGCCGCTGCGCGCGCCGAAACAGCAGCGGCAGTAGCGTCGCCAAGGCGGCCACGGCCCCTTCCCAGGGCCGTGTGAGGGCGAGCAGAAGAAGACCGGCTCCCAGCGCCGCGCCGGCGCTCGCCGAGGGCGCACGCCGCAGCCGTATGGCGGCGCCGAAGAGCAGCGCGCCCCCGGCGGCGGCGACGAAGCCGCCCCAGTAGCTCTGCGCCCACGGACCGGCGGCCACCAGCGACAGCGCCAGCAGCACGGCGGCGAGCCGCGCCCAGGGCGAGGGCAGCAAGCCGTGCAGCATCCAGGCCGCGGCGAGGCAGAGCAGCGCCCCCGAGATCCAGATCCCGATCAGCGGATGCCCGAGCACCATGCCGAGGGCGAGGACGAGCCCCTGCCCCGGCGGGTATTTGGAGGCGTAGGTCGGCTGCAGCAGGACGTGGAAGGTCTCGAAGGGGCGCCATAGTGCCGGCGCCGGGTTGGTGAGGCGGCCATGGGCGAAGGTGTCGGCGGCGAGCAGGTAGCTGAACTCGTCGTGCACCGCCGGCACCGCCGGGCCGGCGAGCGCCGCCACCAACGCTTCGACCGCGAGAGCCACGAGGGCGAGGCCGGCGGCGAAGGTCCAGAACCCCCCCGGCAGCCGCTGCAGGCGCCAGGTCAGCGACGATAGCCGGTCGAGCGCCCGCGGTACGACGAGCATGGCCAGCCCCGCAGCCAGCAGCACCGCGAGCTGCACGACGGAGACGAGGGCGGGCGTTGCCGACATGGCTTCTGGTGGCTCCGGATGGTGGCGGCTCCGTCGCTCAGGGCAGCCAGCCGGCGGGCAATGCCGCCAGGTTGGGCACCCGCAGCAACGGCGCGACCTCTCCGAGATCGGGGTAGGGGATGCCGCTCACCAGCACCGCCGGCACGCCGGCGGCGGCGAGGGCCTGCAGCCCGCGCGGCGTGTCTTCGAAGCCGACCGCCTGGGTGGGCGGTGCGCCGAGGAGCTGCAGGGCGGCGCGATAGGCGTCGGGTGCCGGCTTCGCCTCGGCGTAGTCCTCGCGCGTCACCCACAGGGGTACCGCGTCGAGCGCCGCATGGCGTCGCCGCAGCAACGCCGTCTGCTGGCGGGTGGAATTCGTGACCACCGCGTGGGGAGCCGCGGCCGCAGCGAGCCGCTGCAGGGCCGCTGCCGCGCCCGGCTGCAGTGGCACGTCTTCGCCGGCCAGCAGCTCGAGGTAGCGCCGTGACTTCTCCCCATAGAGCAGGTCCCAGCCGCGCTCGCCGGCCAACAGGTCCGGGAGCTCGCGACGCAGCTCCTCCTGCAGGTGTTCCGGCCCGTAGTGCGCCGCCAGGCAGTAGCGCTCGAAGCTCCAGGGCAGGACGAAGCCGCGGGCAGCACAGGCACGCCGGTAGGCCTCGTGGTGCAGCTCCTCGCTGCGCACCAGCACGCCGTCGAGGTCGAAGAGGAAGCCGCGGGAGATAGTGCGCATCGCCGGTCGATCCTAACGGCTGAGCCCGCGGCCACGGCGCCGACGTGCCGCGCATGGCCCGGGTGTATTCTTGGCCGCTCTGAAGCGAGTCGGTGAGACGATGGAGGGCGCCGTAGTCACGCCAGACACCGGCCCCGTCGTTCCGTCCGCGGAACGACCGGGTGGGCCGCTGGACACCGCCCGCGGCGCCCTCCGCTTCGCCCGCCGTGTCCTGCTCGCGTTCTGCTTCCTAGCCGTTGTTTACGGCTCGGCGCTTCACATCCCCTACGCGCACCATGACCAGCTGCGCTACTTCGGCGAGGTCGCCAAGGGGAGCTGTCGCAACGATCCGCAGCACGGCCATCTGCTGACGGTGGGCAGGCCAGTGGCGGCTTACCTCGAGTGCCTGGTCTTCCGCCATGCGGAGAGGCTGGAGGACCTCTTCGTCTATCGCTGGTTGACCGTGGGCCTGCTGGCGGTGGCGCTGGTGGTGTTCGCCAGGGCGCTCGCGGCCGGCGGCTTCGAGCCCCGGGAGTCGCTGCTGTTGGCCGCCGCGCTGGCGACGCTCCCCGGGGTCGAGAACGCAGTCTACATGACCAACCTCGCCAACGCGCTGGCCATACTGCTGGCGGCGCTGGCGGCGCTGTGCTTCCAGGCCGCCCATCCTCCTGTCGTCGCGGGCGAGCGGCGCCTCTCGCGACGCTGGATCGCCGCCACCCTCGTCACCCTGGCGCTCGCGCTCTGCACCTACCAACCGTTCGCCTTCCTGTTCTTTCTGCCTCTCATTGGCCGCATTCCGCGCCTCGCCAAGCCGGGAGGGGAGCGAGCGAGCCTGCACGTACGCGCCAGCGTCGCCTTGCTCGCCGTCACCTCGGCCGTCTACGTCCTTTGGATCCGGTTCTTCCCGCTGGCCAAGGCGCGGGTCCCGCAGGCCTATCGCTTCGACGTCGCGGCGCCCGACCTCGCAGAAAAGCTCGCGCGGCTCTTCACCGAGGTCATCCCGAGAACGTTCACCTTCTGGGCGGTGACGGCGCCCGCCTGGGTGGGGTGGGTGGTGGCCGCAGCGCTCGCCGCCGCTCTGCTCGTCGCGCCACCCTTCGGCGCGTGCAGGGGGGCAGGCGACACCCTGCGAGCGCGCCTCGCGCGCCTTGCTGTCGCCGCAGTCCTCGTCCTTTCCGGGTTGACCATTTGGTTGGTTAGCGCCTTCAGTGAGGTGCTGGAACGCCTCCTGCTGTCGAGCATGGCGGCCGCCCTGCTCTTCGCTCACCTCGTTCTCCGCGACCTCCTGGCGTGCTTCGCTCCCTCCCGCATATGGCGGTCGCGGCTGGGTCTGTGGGCCGCCGGGCTGCTGGCCGCGGTGGGCGCGTTGCAGATCAGCTGTCTCCATGACCGCAACGTCTGGAACGCGGCGATGGAAGCCAAGTTCGTGGAGGCGCAGCTGGCCTATCGGCTCCGCCCCGCCACCCGCCGCGTCCACCTCATCCGGCCGCTGGAGAGCGGCTACGGCTACGACGGCTACCCCACAGTTGGGGACGAGTTCAACCGCAACTCCGCAGACTATCCCTGGCACCATGCCGAGCTGGTGCGGGTCGGGCTGCTGCGCCTGATGCCGCGCGACCGCATCCAGGTCCTCCGCTGCGACCTGCCCCAGGCTGCGTGTCTTGCCCTCGAGCGCCCCGGCGTCCTCGTCGTTACCGCCTCGGATCCGATGACCCCGATCTACCCCTCGCCGGGGCTGGTGGTGATCGACATGAACATCCTGCTCTTGACGTCGGGTCTCTATCGCCCGGCGGAGGGAGCGCCCCCGCCGACGCGGGAGCGGTGAGCGCGAACGCGGGTTGGAGCGGGACTCCGGCGCCGCCGCGAGCCGTGTCCGGTGCGGGTACCCGGACTAGCCGAGGCGGTCCACCAGGCTCGTCGCGGTCTCTGTCGCCGGGCGGGCTGCTTCAGGGGCGAAGGGCTGCGTCCCGGCCGGCAGGGTGCTGGCTACGATGTAAAGCGGTCGCTGCTTCGACTGCAGAAAGATGTTGTTGACGTAGAGACCGATGATACCGAGTACCGAGAGCTGCATGCCCCCCAGCAGCAGGATGGCCGACATCAGCGCCGGCCAGCCGGGCTCGTACCACCCCATGACCTTCTGCACCAGCACGGTAATGATGTAGAGCAGGGCGCAGATCGACACCGCGAATCCGGTCGCCAGCGCCACCTTGAGCGGCACGTCGGAGAACGAGATCAGCGCGCGGTCGAAGTACCCTGACAGCACCCGGCGGCTGATAACCGGGAACTTGGTATTCTCGCGACCGTCGAGGCGCGGGTCGCGCTCGTAGAGCACCTGCGCCTGCTTGAAGCCCACCCAGCTCACCATCCCGCGCAAGTAGGGGCGCTGCTCGCGGAGCCGCAGGACTTCAGAGACGGCGCGCCGCGACACCAGCTTGAAATCGCCCGAGTCGAGGGGAAGCTCCACCTCGGAGATGGCATTGATCAGGCGGTAGCCGAGCTTGGTGATCGCCAGCTTGAGCGCGTGCTCGCCGCGCCGCCGACTGCGCGTCGTGTAGACCACGTCGAGCTGGGGATCCTCGAGCCAGGTGAGCACCAGCCGCTCGATGACCTCGGGGGGGTCCTGCAGGTCGGCGTCGAGATAGACCACGGCGTCGCCGTCGGCGTAGGCGAAGCCGGCGAGCGCGCATTCCGAGACTCCGAAGTTCCGCGACGTGTTGACGATGAGCATGTCGTCCCCGAGCTGCTGCTGCAACACCGCCAGCGAGCCGTCGGTCGAGGCGTCGTTGACAAAGATCAGGTGGTAGCTGGCGATGATCTCGCGCTCCACCATCGGGGCGAGAACGGCGCGCGTGCGCCGGATCAGCTCCGGCAGCACTCTCTCTTCGTTGTAGAAGGAGAAGACGATCGAAATCCGTGGCCGCCTACGCGCGGAGTGTGCTGGCGGTTGGCTCACGGCCGCAGGAGGGGTTCGCCGCGACAAGAGCGCGGTGAGGACGAAGTGTAGCACCACCCGAGAGGGGTGCGTGCTAAGCTCACTCGCCATCCTGAGGAAGCGCGTCATGCCGACGCAGCGACGGTTCGGGAGTACCGCGCGCCCCCGGCTTGCTGTCGCGACTGACCTGGAATCCCGATGCACGCCGCTCTCTTCCGCCAGCTATATCGCATCCGCCGCACCGAGGAAGAGATCGCTCGCATCTACCCCAGCGACAAGATCAAGAGCCCGGTGCACCTGTCGATCGGGCAGGAGTTCGTGGCTGTAGGCGTCGCCGCCGCGCTCGAGCCGGGTGACGCCGCCTTCGGCACCTACCGCGGCCACGCCCTCTACCTGGCGATGGGCGGCAGCCTCGACCGCATGATGGCGGAGCTCTACGGCAAGGCGACAGGGTGTGCCGGTGGCAAGGGGGGCTCGATGCACCTGGTGGCGCCGGAAGTGGGTTTCTACGGAGCTTCGGCGGTGGTGGGCACCACCATCCCGCACGCCGTCGGCTGCGCCCTCGCCCATTCCCTGCGCGGCAGCGACCGCGTCGCCGTCTCCATGTTCGGCGACGGGGCCGTCGAGGAGGGGGTGTTCTGGGAGAGCCTCAACTTCGCGGTCGTCCGCCGGCTGCCGGTACTCTTCGTCTGCGAGAACAACTTCTTCGCCATTCACTCCTCGCTGCAGCGGCGGCAACCGGCGACCAGCATCACCGAGCGGGTGCAGGGGTTCGGTCTGCCCACCCGCTGCATCGGCAGTGGCGACGTGCTGGAGCTCGTCGACGCCAGTCGCGAGGCGGTCGCCGCCGTGCGCCGTGGCGAAGGGCCCCGCTTCCTCGAGGTGCACGCCTACCGCTGGAAGGAGCACGTCGGCCCGAACGAAGATTGGGGCGCCGGCTACCGCGCCGAAGGCGATGCTGCGCCGTGGTGGGCCAACGACCCGGTGCGCCGGCTAGGGGAGTCGCTGCCGGCGAGTGAGCGGGCCGCCATCGAGGCGGCAGTCGAGGCCGAGATCGCCGCCGCCATCGACTTCGCCGAGCAGAGCCCGTGGCCGGCGGCCGAGGCGCTGTTCGCCGACGTCTGGGCCGGCGCGGAGAGCGTGACGTGAGCGCCGAGCGCCGCCTCACTTACTCGCAGGCCATCCACGAGGCGCTGGCACAGGAGATGGCGCGCGACCCCGCCGTCTTCGTCATGGGGCAGGGGGTGGACGACTTCAAGGGGTGCTACGGCACCACCCGGGACCTGGCGCGCGACTTCCCCGGCCGCTGCTTCGACACGCCGCTCTCCGAGGAGGGGATGACCGGCGTCGCCATCGGCGCCGCCATGGTCGGCATGCGGCCGGTGCACACGCACATCCGCATGGACTTCGTGCTGCTGGCGGTCAACCAGCTGCTCAACATCGCCGCCAAGGCGCGCTACATGTACGGCGGCGCCGTGTCGGTGCCGCTGGTGGTGCGCGGCGTCATCGGCAGGAGCTGGGGGCAGGGGGCACAGCACTCCCAGGCCTGCTACCCCATCTTCATGCACACGCCGGGAATCAAGGTAGTGGCGCCCACCACGCCCTACGACGCCAAGGGACTGATGATCCAGGCCATCCGCGACGATGATCCGGTGCTCTTCGTCGAGCACCGCATGCTGCACTTCCAGCGCGGCCACGTGCCCGAGGAGTCGTTCGCGGTGCCGTTCGGCCGGGCGCGGGTCCTCGCCGAGGGGCACCACCTGACGCTGGTCGCCATCTCGCACATGGCGGTGGAGGCGATGCGGGCAGCGGCGCTGCTGGCGGCGCAGGGGATCTCGGCCGAGGTCATCGACCCGGTGACGCTGGCGCCGCTCGACCTCGACACCATCGTTGCATCCGCCCGCCGCACCGGCCACCTGCTGGTGGTCGACCACGACTGGACCTTCGCCGGCGCCGCCGCCGAGGTGATCGCCGGCGTCGTCGAGCGGCTGGGCGCCGAGGCGGGGGCGGTACGCATGCAGCGCATGGGTCTGGCGCCGGTGACCTGCCCGACGGCGCCCAACCTCGAGCGGCTCTTCTACCCCAATCCGCAGTCGATCGCCGCCGCCGCCTTCTCGCTGGTGGGGGGCGGCGGCTCATGGACGCCGGAGTGGATGGACGCGCCTGAGATCGTGGAGTTCAAGGGGCCGTTCTAGTGAGCCTCGACCTCCTCCTCGTCAGCCCCAACACCAAGAAGCGGGTATACCAGGGGCTCTCCCACGGGCTCACCGCCATCGAGCCGCCGGTGTGGGCGGGCCTCATGGCCACCTTCGCCCGATCGCGGGGCTACTCGGTGGACATCCTCGACGTCGAGGCCCTGGAGATCGGCCCCGACGAGGCGGCCGCCCGTGTGGCCGCCCTTCGGCCCCGGCTCACCGCGGTGGTCGTGTTCGGCCATCAGCCCTCGGCGTCGACCCAGACCATGCCGGGCGCCGGGGCGCTCTGCACCGCCCTCCGGCGCCTCGCGCCCGACCTGCCCACTCTCCTCGTGGGCGGGCACGTCTCCGCCCTCCCCGAGCGGACCCTCCAGGAGGAGGCCTGTGATTTCGTCTGCCAGGGCGAGGGCCCGCACACGATCGCCGGGCTCCTGGAGGCGCTCGGCT
>DASYUP010000529.1:0-1641 GCA_036001185.1 Thermoanaerobaculia bacterium | reverse complement strand
CGGCGGCGAGCTGCTGCACCGCTCGAGCGCACGCGTGGCGCAGGGGCTCACCGCCGCCGGCATCGCCGTGCTCTTCATCGTCGAGCTGGCGGCCGTCCACCTCTATCACCTGATCGGCGCGCCCACTGGCTTCGCGCTGCTGGCGCTCACCACCGCCACCGCGGTGGCCCTGTCGCTGCGCCACGGCGTGATGGTGGCGCTGCTCGGGCTGGTCGGCGGCTTCCTCACCCCGGCGCTGATGTCGACCGGCCAGCCCAACGCCAAGATGCTCTTCGGCTACCTGGCGCTGCTGCAGGCCGGCCTGCTCACCGTCTCGCGCCGGCGCGGCTGGGCAGCGCTCGCCGGGCTGACGCTGCTCGGGGCGCTGGGCTGGGCCTTCGGCTGGTCGGTGAGCTCCTTCGCGCTGCCCGACGCGGCGGCGGTCGGGGTCTTCCTCGTCGTCTCGGTCGGTGGCGCGCTGCTCGCCACTCTCGGCAGCGGCACGCGCTGGGGAGCGCCGCTCTCCTCCTGGGTGCACGGCGCTGCTGCCGCCGGCGCGCTGCTGGTGGCGGTGGTGCTCGCCGGCCGCACCGGCTTCGGGCTGCTCGAGTGGGGGTTCGTCGGCCTGCTCGCCGCCGCCTGCCTGGTGCTCGCCCGGCTGGCGCCGGCGATGGAGGGGCTCGCCTGGCTCGCCGCCGGCGCCGTTTGCGTGCTGCTCGGCGACTGGGCGAGGGGCCTCGAGGCCGCCGACGCGCCGCGCTTCTTCAGCGTCGCCGCGGCGGCGCTGCTGCTGCTCGCCAGCGGCGCCTGGGCCTTGCAGCGCGGCGCACCGCGGCCGGCCCGCTGGGCCGCCCTCGCCGCCACCACCACGCTGGCGGTTGACCTCATCGCCTACGAGGGCGCCCGGGTCGCCGCGCTCGACCTGCCCTGGGGATGGATCGAGCTCGGCCTCGCCGCCCTCTGGGTCGTGCTGGCCTTGCCGGTGGCGCGCCAGCGCGCGGCCCGCGCCGGCGCCGAGGGGGCGCTCGCCGCCGCCGTTGCCATCGCCACCACCCTCGTCAGCCTGGCGGTGCCGATGGAGCTGGCGCGTGAGTGGCTCGCCGTCGCCTGGGCGCTCGAGGTCACCGCCCTCGTCTGGCTGGCGGCGCGGTTGCGGGTGCCGCTGCTCGCTCTCCTGGCCGCGGTGCTCACCGCCGTCGTCGGGGTCAGCCTCCTCAACCCCACGGTGCTCGACTACCCGACGGGATCGCACCCGCTGCTGAGCTGGCTGCTCTACGGCTACGGAGTGCCGGTCGTCTCGCTGGCGCTCGCCGCCGGGCTGGCCCGTCGCCACCAAGGTGACATCCCGCGCGCCCGCGCCCTCGCCGCCGCCATCGGCGGCGTCGCGGTGGCGCTCGCCGTCGCCTTCCTCGCCCTCGCCGCGCGCCAGGCCTTCCATCCCGGCCACCTCACCGTCGGCGACGTCACCGCCGCCGAGCTCGGCGCCCTCACGACGCTCTGGCTGGTGCTCGCCTGCGGCTTGCTCGCCGCCGCGGTGGGGCGACCCTACCCGGAGCTGCACTGGGGAGGTGCGATCGTCGCCTGCCTGGCGATCGCCCAGGCCTTCCTCTTCCAGGGCCTGGTCGCCAACCCGCTCTGGTCGGACCAAGCGGTGGGCGCGAC
>DASYUP010000528.1:0-19565 GCA_036001185.1 Thermoanaerobaculia bacterium | reverse complement strand
TGACGCAGCTCGCCGGCAGGGCGGGGCGCGGCGAACGGGCGGGGAGGGTGGTCATCCAGACCTTCCACCCCGATCACTACGCCATCCAGGCGGCGCTCAACCATGACGATGCCCGCTTCGCCGCCGAGGAGATGCGCTTCCGCCGCGTCTTCCACTATCCGCCCTTCACCCGCATGGTCCACCTGCTGGTACGCGATGCCAAGCGCGAGCGCGGCTGGGCGCGCATCCAGGAGCTGGCGGAGCGGCTGGCCGTGCACCCGCTGGCGGCGGGAGTGCGGGTCTCGGGCCCGGCACCGGCGCCGCTCGAGCGGCTGCGGGGGCAGTGGCGGTTCCAGCTGCTGCTGCGCGAGGCGTCGGGAGCGCGGTTGCGGCGCCTGCTGGGGGCGGTGCTGCCGGGCGGCCCAGATCGCGATCTGGTGGTCGACGTGGACCCGTACGACCTGCTGTGACCCTCCTGCCCTTGCTCCCCCCGCCGCTTCCCGGATAGATTCCCGCGGACCCGCGGAGGCACCCCTTGCCCGATACCCAGGCGCACGACTCGCGCAGGATCCTCGACGCCCGCCAGATGGATCGCGTGATTCGCCGCATGGCGGGCGAGATCCTGGAGCAGAACCAGGGCGCCGGCGGCCTCATCCTGGTCGGCATCCGCACCCGCGGGGTGCCGCTCGCCGAGGCGCTGGCCAAGGAGATCGGCCGCGTCGAGGGGACCGAGATCCCGCGCGGCATCCTCGACATCACCCTCTACCGCGACGACCTCTCGGTGATCGGGCCGCAGCCCATCGTGCGGCCGACCTCGCTGCAGGAGCCCATCGACGATCGGGTGGTGGTGCTGTGCGACGACGTGCTGTTCACCGGCCGCACGGTGCGGGCCGCGCTCGACGCGCTGGTCGACTACGGCCGGCCGCGGGCGGTGCGGCTGGCGGTGCTGGTCGACCGCGGCCATCGGGAGCTGCCCATCCAGGCCGACTTCGTGGGCAAGACGGTGGAGACCACCGACGACGACGTGGTGAAGGTCGCCTTCGAGGAGACCGACGGGCGGCAGGAGGTCATGCTGCTGCACAAGTTCCGGGCGCCCAAGTAGTCGATGGCCGACCTGCGCTGGCATCGCAAGGACCTGCTCGGCATCGCCGAGCTGTCGAAGGAGGAGATCGAGCTCGTCCTCGACACCGCCGAGTCCTTCGCCGAGGTGGCGTTGCGGCCGATCAAGAAGGTGCCGACGCTGCGCGGCAAGACGGTGCTCAACCTCTTCTTCGAGGCCTCCACCCGCACGCGCAGCAGCTTCGAGATCGCCGAGAAGCGGCTCTCCGCCGACAACCTCAACTTCTCGAGCTCGGGCTCGGCCCTCGAGAAGGGGGAGAGCCTCGTCGACACCGCCCTCAACCTGCAGGCAATGGCGCCCGACCTCATCGTCATCCGCCACGCCCACCCGGGCGTCCCCCACATGTTGGCCAAGCGGCTGCACGCCGGGGTGATCAACGCCGGCGACGGCGCCCACGAGCACCCCACCCAGGCGCTGCTCGACGCCTTCACCATCCGCCAGCGCAAGGGGCGCATCGCCGGGCTCAAGGTGGCGATCATCGGCGACCTCGAGCACAGCCGGGTGCTGCGCAGCAACCTCCACCTGCTCACCAAGCTGGGCGCCGAGGTGGTGCTCGCCGGGCCCCGCACCATGGTGCCGCCCGGAGTCGCCGCCTTCGGCGTGCCGTACTTCTATTCGCTCGAGGAGGCGCTCGCCGGCGCCGACGTGGTGATGATGCTGCGGGTGCAGCTCGAGCGCATGGGGCGGCCGACGTTCCCCAGCGTCAAGGAGTACTTCAAGCTCTTCGCCCTCACTCGTGAGCGCCTGCGTCTGGCCAAGGACGACGCCGTGGTGATGCATCCGGGGCCGATGAACCGCGGCATCGAGATCGCCAGCGACGTCGCCGACGGCCCGGCCTCGGCGATCCTCGAGCAGGTGACCAACGGGGTGGCGGTGCGCATGGCGGTGCTCTACCTCTGCTCGGGGATGCACGGGGAGGCCGCGTGAGAGCGCGGGGGGGCCCGTGAGGACGCTCATTCGCGGCGGCCGCGTCGTCGACCCCAGTCAGGACCTCGACGGCTTCGTCGACCTGCTCATCGAGGACGGCGAGGTCAGCCAGCTCGCGGAGAAGATCGCGCCGGGAGAGCACACCGAGGTGATCGACGCCACCGGCCTGGTGGTGGCGCCCGGCTTCATCGACATCCACGTCCACCTGCGCGAGCCCGGGCAGGAGTACAAGGAGACGGTGCGCACCGGCACCATGGCGGCGGCGGCGGGCGGCTTCACCGCCGTCTGCTGCATGGCCAACACGGTGCCGGTCAACGACCACCGCTCGATCACCGAGCACATCGCCACCGAGGCGCTGCGTCACGGCTTCGCCCGCGTGCATCCCATCGGCGCCGTCTCCAAGGGCCTCGAGGGCAAGCAGCTGGCGGAGATCGGCGAGATGGCGGCGGCCGGCGCGGTGGCGATCTCCGACGACGGCCGGCCGGTGATGGACGCCGAGCTGATGCGCCGGGCGCTGCTCTACGCCCAGCACTACGGGCTGCCGGTGGTGCAGCACGCCGAGGACCTCTCGCTGTCCGGCGGCGGCGTCATGCACGAGGGTGGCAGCTCGGCGCGGCTGGGGCTGCCCGGGATCCCGGGCTCCGCCGAGGACGTGATGGTCGCTCGCGACCTGCTGCTGCTCGAGGACTGCGGCGGCCGCTACCACGTGGCCCACATCTCGACGGCGCGCAGCCTGGGCCTGGTGCGGGCGGCGAAGCAGCGCGGCCTGCCGGTCACCTGCGAGGTGACGCCGCACCACCTGCTGCTCACCGACGAGGAGGTGGCGGCGACCGGCTTCTCGACCGCCTGCAAGATGAAGCCGCCGCTGCGCTCCGACGCCGACCGCCAGGCGATGCTCGCCGGCCTCGTCGACGGCAGCGTCGACGCCATCGCCTCCGACCACGCGCCGCACCACACCGACGAGAAGGACGAGAGCTTCCACAACGCGCCTTTCGGCATCGTCGGCCTGGAGACGACGGTGCCGCTGTGCCTCGACCGCCTGGTGCGGCCGGGCATCATCTCGCTGTCGCGTCTCGTCGAGCTGCTCGCCAGCGGCCCGGCGCGGGCGATGGGCCTGCCCACCGGGACCCTGCGGCCTGGCTCGCCCGGCGATGTCACGCTGCTGTCGCTCGAGAAGACCTACACCGTGGAGCCCGGCGCCTTCTGCAGCAAGGGGAGGAGCACTCCCTTCGCCGGGTGGAAGCTGCAGGGGCGGGCGATGGGGACGCTGCTCGACGGCAAACGCGTCGAGCTGGTCGAGCTCGTCGAGGGCCGGCGGTAACCGACGTCATCGCGAGCGAAGCGAAGCGATCTCGACGTGCCGGTGTCGAGATTGCTTCGTCGCTGCGCTCCTCGCCATGACGAGGGCGCCTGCTAGCCGGCTTTCCCCTTGGCGGCCGGCAGCCTTGCCAGCCGCCGCTCGGCCAGCTCGCGGGAGGTGAAGGGCTCGCGCTGGCGTGGGGTGGCGAGCACGCGCTGGTAGAGCTCGCGGGCGACGGCGTCGAGCCCATAGTCCTCGGCGACGCGGGCGAGCACGTACCAGTCGCTGCCGCCCGGCTGCCGCCGGTCGTCATCGAGCGCGAGCGCCTGCATCAGCACGCGCTGTGCCTCGAGCGGCTGGTGCATGGCGGCGTGCGCGGCGGCCAGGGTGTGGAGAACGGGGTAGCTGTGGAAGCGCGACAGCTCGGCCGCCTTGTGAGCGCGCTGGACCGCCGTCGCCGGCACCGGGTCGTCGAACAGCTCGGCCCAGGCCCACTCGTTGTAGAGGCCGGCGTCGCCGGCGCGTCGCGGCTCGAGTTGCGCGAAGACGGCGTAGGCGGCGGCGCTGTCGTGCCGGTAGAGCGCCACGCGAGCGCGCACGCGCAGCGTTTCGGGGTCGTCGGGGATGAGCGCCAGGCGGGCGGTGATCAGCCGCTCCACCTCGTCCAGCCGCTCCAGGCCGAGGAGGTTCGAGGTGAGCAGCTGGAAGGCGGTGAAGGAGCGCGGGTCCGCGGCGGCGAGCTCCTGGGCGATGCGCAACGCCCCCTGGAAGTCGCCGGCCGCTCCCTTGGCGCGGACCAAGGCGACCTGCAGGGCCCGCTTGCCGATGCCGTCGCCGGCCGCGGCGAGCGCCTTCTCGAGCAGCGGCACCGCTTCGACGGCGCTGGCGCCTTGCACGAGCAGCGCGGCGACGGCGGCGCGCATGGCGGCGGCGTCGGGCGCCGGCTCCTTCTCGCCTTGGCCCTGGTCCCAGAGCAGGGTGAACGGCGCCCCGGCCAGCGCATCGGCCGAGTCGGTGCGGCTGACCTCCTCGCGGGCCCAGTCGAGCCACTGGCGGGCCCCGGCGAGGTCGCCGCCGTCGAGGCGTCGCAGCACCTCCTTGGCCACCGCCGCCTGGTCGGTGGAGATCGCCACCAGCCGAGGCAGCCCGTCGTAGGCGGCGGCGTAGAAGGTCATCGTCCAGCCGCTCATCTCGGGGCTGGTGGTGCGCCAGCGCAGGCGATAGCCGCGGGCGGCGTCGCCGTCGACGTCGACGGCGAAGCTGGCGAGGCCCAGCTCGGCCACCACCTGCAGCGGCGCCCCGTTGCCCTTGCTCTCGAGGCCGGCGCGCAGCCCCTCGAGGAAGGCGGCGAAGTCCTTCTGCTGCCCCGCGGTCGCTTCTGGCGGGAAGAGGGTGCGGAATGCCTCGCTGTCCGGCTTGGCGGCGGCGAGGGTGCGCATGAGCCGCGGCAGCAATGCCACTGGATCGGCGGTCGGCGCCGCCATCTCGTCGAGCGGCCGCACGCGGCCGAGCACCTCGGCGCGAGCGAGCAGGGTGCCCGGCTCGTCGGCACCGTTGGCCGCTTCCCGCATGAGGGTGGCGGCGACGTCGTAGCGGCGCACCAGCACCAGCTTCTGCGCTGCGGCGGTGAGGGCCTTCGAGCGCGCCCCCTTGTCGCTGGCGAGCTGGCGCGCTTCCCGCAGCGCCGCCTCGCTGCCCTCTCGTAACGCCCTGGCGGTGACCTTCCAGGCGGTCTTGTCGGCGCCCTCGAGCTCGTCGGCGAGCTTGGCGAGCTCCTCGTGACGGCCGGTGAGCAGCAGTCCGCCGGCGAGGTTGATGTCGAGGGCGTGCGAATCGAAGTCCTTGCGCCACGCCTGCACCTCGGTGACCATGCGCGCGAGGTCGGCGCGCGGGCCGAGGCTGGTGCCGTGGTCGTCGTATTGCAGCAGGATCGCCAGCTCGGCGCGGGCGAGGCGGCTCTTGGGGTCGAGCTTGGCCGCCCTGTCGAGGGCGGCGAGGGAGGCGGCGCGGTCCCATCCCTTGCCAAAGCGCCGGCCGATGGCGTCGTGCTCGAGGGCCCAGCCGAGCTGCCACTGGGCGATCGACGACTGCGGCGCGGTCTCGGTGGCCCGCTTTGCCAGGCGCTGGGCGGCCTCGCCGAAGCCGAGCGATAGCAGCGCCCGTGACAACCGCACCTGGTGGATGACCCGCTTGGGCTCGCCATCGACCAGCGCCTGCAGCTTGGCGAGCGCCTCGCGCGGGCGCCCGGCGGCGAGGTCGGCGGCCTCCACGGGCTCGAACCAGACGGCGAGCGGATCCTCCTTGCCGAGGGCGACCACCGCCTTGCGGGTGGCCTCGAACTGCTCGGGCGTCAGCCGCTCGGTGCCGCTGGTGAAGACGATGTCGAGGCGCAGCCCGTCGCCCTCGCGGGCGAAGGTCTCGCGCAGAGTGGCGGCGCCGAGCTGGCGGGTGGTGTCGGCGGGCATGTCACGCGGCACCATCCCCGGCGGGGTCTTGATGCGGTAGTGCCACTCGATGGTGTGCGGCGTGCCGACGACGAAGTCGGCCTTGCGCGGCTCGGCGTCGTCATCCTCGGCCAGCAGCTCGTCGGGGAGCTGCGACGTCAGCCCCGACAGCGGGATGCCCACCGCCGCCTCGTCGAGGTCGACGGCGGCGCGCTTGGCCTCGCTCACCTCGATGCGAACGGTGAATGGACGCGAGAAGTCGCGCGGCTCGCTCTCCACCACCTTGCCGCGGCTGCCCATGTAGGTGGTGCGCACGTAGTCGTCCTGCCGCTTGCGGCGGTCCGCGACGTCGGCCTGCGCCTGGTAGCCGCGGCGTATCCCCTCGAAGGAGCCGAAGTATTCGGTGGTCTCGACGGCACTGCCCAGCCCCTGCTCGGCGAGGGTGATCGCGCGCGTCTCGACCATGCGGTTACGATCGGCGCCGTTGCGCGGTATTCGCAGCAACCCGGTGGTGGCGGCGTCGGCCACCAACGCCAGGCGTCCCTGGTCGGGCTCGGGCAGCTCGCCGAGGCGGGAGTCGGGATCGGTGGGGTCGATCCACAGCGGCGGCGGCCCCGGGACGTAGACGATGGCGTGGTCGAAGCCGGCGAAGCCGGGCAGGTCGGTGTCGACGTCGGGCCCGGGGCCGGTGCCGAGCAGCGCCACGCTGGCGGGGATCCCGGCGGCGCGCAGCGCCGCCACCAGCAGCGTCGCCTGGTCCTTGCAGTCGCCGAAGCGGCGGTGCAGCGTCTCGGCAGGCGACACCGGCACGAGGCTGGCGGCGCCGAGCTCGAGGCCGGTGTAGCGCACGTCGCGCTGCAACTTGCGCAGCGCCGCCTCGATGCGCGTCTCGCGCTCGCCGCTGGCTGGCAGCGCCAGCTGCTTGCGGTCGAAGCCGGCGAGGCGGCCGTCGACGAGGGTGGCGTAGGCGGCGGCGACGGCCTGCCAGCTCGCCCCGGTGGAGAAGCGCACCGCCGGGTAGCGCGGGAGGTCGTCGGGCAGCCCGGCCTCGACTTCGTCGGCGGCCTCCAGGGCGCCGTATTCGAAGACCAGCCGCGTGCGGCCGCCGGCCTCTTCCGAGCGTGGCGCCAGGCCGGGCATGAGCTGCGCTTCCCAGCGCACTGGCATGCCGCTGGGAGCGTCGACCAGCAGCCGGCCCTCGTGGACCGGCTGCGGGCGGGCCAGCACTTCCTTCTCCTGCACACCGGCGGCGAAGAAGGGCTCGTGCTCCGCGACGACTTGCTCTTCCTCGACCACCGCGCCGACCACGGCGCCGGCGAGCGGAGCGCGCAGCAGTCGGCGGTCGCCGTAGAGGTCGGCGTCGTCCTCGGAGGCCGGGCTGTCGGAGAGCGTCGCCGGGTCGAGGGCGATCTCGCGGCCATCGGGGCCGATCACCCGCGCCCGGATCACCGGCCGATCCTCGCGCCAGGGGGACCACTCCGCCTCGGTGTACGACCAGCCCTCGACGGCGTCCTGGTCGAGCAGCTTGTAGATCATGCGCGTGCGCACGGTCTGTCGCCCGGCGGCGTCGAACGAGTGCTCGCGCTCGTCGAACAGCACCAGCACCGAGGCATCGTCAGCCGTTTCGACTGCCTGCGCGGCGGCGAGCACCGCCTTGGCGTCGGCACCGTAGCCGGCGTCCCAGGGCTGGGGAGCGGTGGCGGTGGGCCGACCCTTCGCTGGCGTGAGGGTCGACGCTTTCCCCTTGGCGGCGCTGGCCGGGCCGGCGAGCGCCCCCAGCAGGCCGTAGGCACAGAGAGCGGAGAGGACGGTGCGGCCGAGCGACGGCGGGCGGATCTGTCTCATTGGTGGGGAGGGCCCTGGGGTGACGGCGGTGGAGGGGGCGGCAGCGTCAGCTCGTAGATCCGGTTGGTGGCGTCGGCGTAACGGAGGGCGAAGAGCCGCGGCAGCGCCGCCGCCCACCGCTCCTCGATAGGGAAGTCGAACTGCGGGTAGCGGGCAAGATAGATCCAGCGGATGTGGCGCTTCACGAGGTTGTTCACCCAGGCTGCCGGCGCGGGGTCGACTCGGGGTTGACATCCAGGATACTCGATGGCGTACCGGTGGTCCGCGGCGTTGACGTTGACGTACCGCACATCGCGCTCGAGGCGGGGTCCCATCGCGGGGTAGGCAAGGTAGTTGTGGGGAGCGTGGGAGATCGCGACGTTGCCGTCGCCGCCGTGCGAGTCGAGCCAGGCCCAACCGGGGGCGAACACCGTGGGTGGCGTGGAGTGGGCGGTGAACTCTGTGGCCAGGGCGCGGCCGCGGTCAGCGAGGCGAAAGCGGACGAGGAAGGGGGCGGCGGCGATGGTTGCAGCGAGCGCGGTGAGGGCGAGCTCGCGCCACCGGCGCGCCACCAGGGCGCGGAGAGCGGGCGAGAAGACGAGCGCCACGGCGAGAAGGTCGGCGAGCGCCATCACTCCTCGCACCCCGAAAGGCATCTCGGCGCGCAGCTGCAGAAGGTCCTGGACGAGGAGGGCCACGGCCAGCGCCTGCAGCCAACGCTCACGCGCACCGCGCCGCTCCGCCCAGCAGACGAGGCCGGCGCAGGCGAGGCCGATGCAGGGATCGAGGTAGCGCACGTTGGCGTAGACGTGGCGCTGGCGGGCGAACGGCACGGTGAACCAGAGCGCGAGAGCCGCCCAGACAAGGAGGCCGGCTACCCAGGCCTCGCGGCGACGCTCCCGCCCCACCAGCCAAGGCAAGGCGAGCGCCCCGAACAGCAGCAGCAAGGCCTGCGGTCCGACCCCCAGCTCCCGCCACCCCGGGCGCACGGAGCCGAGAAATGCCTCGAGGAGCTGCCCTCGTGCGACCACCTCGTCCCACGCCCCCAGGGCCGAGCTGGGGCGCGGGAAACCCTGCCCCGCCAGCTCGGGCGGGGTGGCGGTGCGTTCGCAGGTGGTCGCGAGCGGATCGCCGCCAAGCGTCGCGTTGCGCAGGTAGAAGTAGCTACCAAGGAGCACCATGAGCGCGGCGACGGCCAGCAGCTGCGGCAGACGGCGTCGCCAGGCGCCGCGGGCGAGCAGCGCTGTCGCGGCGAGGGCGGCGAGGGCGTAGGCGAGCCCCAGCACCTTGGCGCCCGCAGCGAGGCCCAGGCCGCAGCCGAAGAGCAGCGCGTCGCTCCACGACGGTGTGCGCAGCCAGCGGAGGGCGAAGAACAAGCCGGCGAGCAGGACCGCGGCGACGAAGATGTCGACGTATTCGGTAGCGGCGAAGCGCAGGATGATGGGGGTGAGCAGAGTCAGGTAGCTGGCGATCGGCCAGTGGCGGACGGCACCGAGCGCCCGCGCCACCGCCCCGGTGGCGAGGCCGAGCAGCAGCCAGTGGGGAAAGGTGGCGAGGTTGACGTAGAACTCGCTGTGCGACGGTGCCATCCACCACCAGAACCACAGGGAGCCATTGGCTGGTACGTACCCGTGGTAGTTGAGCGGCACGCTGCCGAAAACCGGCTCCAGGTTCTGGTCGCGCAGCCAGGCGCTGGTGAGCACCAGGTGGTAGCTCATGGCGTCCCAGCCGAGTGGCGGGCGCAGCAGCCCGCGCAATACCTCGGCGCCAACGGCGTGAAGGGTGAGGAGGGAGGGGGCCCAGTAGTGGCCGGCGAGATCCCAGGTGCGCCGCGCCAGCAGCGCGAACGGCGCGCCGACTCCTGCCGCCGGCGGTCGCCGGCGCACGTCGAGCAGCAGCGCCACCACGAGGACCCCCTGCAGCGTCAGGGCGAGGTCGATGCGCAGCACACCCAACGCGCCCAGCAGCAGGACGATGGCGAGAGCCTCACCGGTGGCCAGCAGCAGGCTCGCCACCGCCAGCGCCAGCGGATCGGCGGCCGCCCGCGAGCCCAGCAGGCGCACCGCCAGCAGCCCGCCACCGAGGGCGAGGAAGGCCAGCGCCACCAGGGTCAAGGCGGCGCCCAGCAGGTCCGCTATGAGCATGGGATGGCGAGGGATTGTGGCACGAAGGGGCTCGCTTGTGACCGCCGCGAACAGGCTGGTACACTGCCTCGCCGGGAGCAGGGGGAGCCCGGAAGGAGCACGCAATGACCGGTGAATCCTGGCTTACGACGACGTTCGACAAGCTCGAGGAATGGGCCCAGACCCGCTCCTTCTGGCCGCTGCCCTTCGGCACCGCCTGCTGCGCCATCGAGTTCATGAGCGTGGTGTCGAGCCACTACGACGTCGCCCGCTTCGGCTATGAGGTGGTGCGCTTCTCGCCGCGGCAGAGCGACATCCTCATCGTCGCCGGCACCATCACCGACAAGATGGGGCCGGTGCTGAAGAAGATCTACGACCAGATGCCCGAGCCCAAGTGGGTGATCTCGATGGGCGCCTGCGCCTGCTCGGGTGGCTTCTACCGCGCCTACCACGTGATGCAGGGGATCGACGAAATCATCCCCGTCGACGTCTACGTGCCGGGCTGCCCGCCGTCGCCCGAGGGGCTCATCTACGGCATCCTGCAGCTCAAGGAGCGGGTGCAGCGCGAGAAGGGCAAACACGGCGGGGAGAAGCTGAAGCGCAACGCCGAGATCGCCGCGGGGCCTGCGGCCCCTCGCGATGACAGTCGCTCGTCATCGCGAGCGCAGCGAAGCGATCTCGACGCGACCCAGGCCACCCAGGACGAGCATGCCCACTCTGGCGCCGCCTGAGCCGCTGCTCGAGAAGCACCGCGGCAGCATCACGCCGCAGGAGGGGCTCGACCAGCCTTGCTGGATCGTCGATCGCAGCGTGCTGCGCGAGGTCTGCGCCGACCTCAAGAGCAACCCGCAGACTCGCTTCGACCTGCTGCTCGAGTGCTTCGGCATGGACTTTCCCGATCGCGATCCGCGGTTCGAGGCGGTCTACCACCTCTATTCGATCCGCCACGGCAAGCGCCTGCGACTGAAGGTGCCGCTGCCCGAGAGCGATCCCACCGTGCCCTCGCTGGTGCCGGTGTGGAAGGCCGCCAACTGGTTCGAGCGCGAGATGTGGGACCACTTCGGCTTCCGCGCCGAGGGACACCCCGACCTGCGCCGCATCCTCTGCCACGATGCCTTCCAGGGGCACCCGCTGCGCAAGGACTACGACCCGGCGCGGCGCTGGATCTGCACCGAGAAGGACATGTACAAGCCGAAGTTCGACCTCCCGGAGCGCCCGGAGGACATGTTCGAGCGCATGACCATCAACATCGGCCCCTCGCACCCGGCCATGCACGGCACCTTTCGCTTGACTGCCGTGCTCGACGGCGAGGTGATCGTTGCCAGCGACGTCGAGATCGGCTACCTCCACCGCTGCTTCGACAAGATGTCGGAGACCCACACCTGGAACCAGGTGATCCCCTACACCGACCGGCTCAACTACTGCTCCGCGCTCATCAACAACGTCGGCTACTGCAAGACGGTGGAGAAGATGCTGGGCATCGAGGCGCCGCCGAAGGCGGTGTGGGCACGCACCGTGCTCTCCGAGTTCTCCCGCATCATGGACCACTGCGTGTGCAACGGCACGACGCTGGTCGACTGCGGCGGCATCACCAACTTCTGGTACATGTTCCAGCCGCGCGAGGAGATCTACGGGCTGCTCGAGGCCTGCTTCGGCGCCCGGCTGACGGTCTCCGGCTGCCGCGTCGGCGGCCTGCTCGCCGACCTGCCGCCCGACTTCATGGCGCGGGCGCGCAAGCTGCTGGAGATCATCCCGCCGTTCATCAACGACATGGAATCGCTGGTCGACCACAACCGCATCTGGCTCGACCGCGCGGTGGGCATCGCCGCCGTCTCCGGCGAGCAGGCGATCGACTGGGGGTGGACGGGGCCCTGCCTGCGCGCCTCCGGCGTCGGCTACGACGTGCGCAAGGCCTTCCCCTACGACCTCTACGACACCGTCGACTGGGAGGTGCCGGTCTTCCAGGGCGGCGACGTGCACGACCGCTACCGCGTGCGCATGGCCGAGATCCGGCAGTCGCTGCGCATCATCGAGCAGCTGCTCGACCGCGGCATCCCCGAGGGGCCCCACATCGTCGACGACCCGCACGTGGCCTTGCCCCCCAAGGACAAGGCCTACAACCAGATGGAGGCCATGATCTATCACTTCAAGCTGATCATGGACGGCATCCAGGTACCGGCGGGGGAGCGCTACGGCTTCGTCGAAGGGGGCAACGGCGAGCTCGGCTTCTACTGCGTCAGCGACGGCAGCGGCAAGCCCTACCGGGTGCGCGTGCGGCCACCCTGCTTCCCCATCTTCTCCACCTTTTCGCAGATGATCCAGGGCCACACCATCTCCGACGCGGTGATCTCGCTCGGCGGTCTCAACGTCATCGCCGGGGAGCTCGAGCGGTGAGCGCGCAGCCCGCCACCAGCAAGCCGGGGCCGGGGATCACCAGGATCCCCGATCGCGTGAAGCCCTATCGCTACACGCTGGCCGACCGCCTCTACCTGCCGCTGCTGCGCGGGCTGATGGTCACCGCCCGCCACTTCTTCAAGAACCTGGTGCGCAGCAAATACACCATCAGCTACCCCGAGGAGAAGCGCCCCTACAGCGGCAGGTATCGCGGCCACCACATCCTCACTAGCCGGCCCGATGGCTCGGTACGCTGCGTCGCCTGCTTCCTGTGCGCCACCAACTGCCCGGCCGAGTGCATCCACATCGAGGCCGCCGAGCAGTCCGACGTCTACATCGAGAAGTACCCGATCGTCTACGAGATCGACATGCTGCGCTGCGTCTTCTGCGGCTACTGCGTCGACGCCTGCCCCGAGGAGGCGATCATCATGAGCCGCAACACCGACATGGCCTACTTCAACCGCGAGCAGACCATCGTCGGCAAGGACGACTTGCTGAAGCCGTTCACCGTCGATCCCGAGCGGCTGGGCTACCGGCCCTACTACCCGGAAGAGGATCGCCAGCGGGCGCAGATGCGCCGCGAGGCCTTCGACCTGGTGAGCGCCGCGCGCGGGCCCGGGCAGAAGCGGGAAGAGCTCCAGCCGCACGCGGCCGGGGCCCTGGGCTAGCTCGCGCCCGGGCAAGGCGCTCGCGCACCGTCATCGCGAGCGAAGCGAAGCGATCTCGACGTCGTGTCGTCGAGATTGCTTCGTCGCTGCGCTCCCTTCCCGGGCCCCGACTGGTTGACGGGAGGGCCCACCGGGGCGCAGGCGAGCGTGTTCGCCCTGCTGATGGTCGCCATCCTCTTCGCGCTCTTCCAGTGGCGCCACCGGCGCGTCAGCTACCCCGCGGTGCTGCGAGCTTCCTAGGGCGAGGCTCGACTCCCCCTCGAGGGCCTCGGATAGGATCGCCCCCGTCACCCGCGATGAGGGCCTTCGAACTCGAGACGCCGAGAGACAGCGGCAGGGGGAGCCCGGCCCACGCAATGGCCGGGATGGCGTGAGCGCCGAGCGGCTCCCCCCGGCACCAGCCACATCGCGGCGCGGGGCCGCCGCCTGGGCCTTTCCCCTGGTCACCTTCCTCGTCGTCGTGATCGGCGGAGCGATCCTGCAGCGTGACCTCATTACCTGGCCAGGGCCGCAGTGGGACTCCAGGATCTACCTGCACGCCTTCGCGATCATGGCCGCCGGCGGCGACCCCTACGAGGAGCCCGGGTTCGTCTACACGCCTCCCTGCGCCGTAGCCGGAACGGCGATCTACCGTGCGCTCGGGCCCTGGGGGCTTCTGGTCGCGCTGCGGGCGGCCTCGCTCGTGGGTCTCTGGCTCCTGGTGTGGGCGTCTCTCGCGCGCATCCGCTGGTCGCTCTCGGCGCGGGCGATAGCGGCGCTGATGGTGGTGCTTTCGCCGCTCGTCGGCAACGGGCTGGGGGCGGCGAATCTGTCGATGGTATTGAATGGGCCGCTGATGGCCGCGCTGCTCTTCGCCGAGCGCTGGCCGCTGGCGTCGGGTTTCGTCGCCGCCACGGCCAACGTGCTGAAGCCGGTGGGGGCCTCCGCCATGGCGGTGCTGGTGACGCCCCAGCGTGGAAGGCGCCTCGCGGCGTGGGGGCCGCAGTTCGTGATCGGGGCGGCTGCCGCCGGCCTGTGGCTGCTCGTGGGTAGTCGCTACCTCCCTTCCATGCTCGGCCGCGTCGGCGGCTTTCCGGATCGCGTGCGCAACGTGTCACTGGCAAGGGTGTTCTACGTCTTCGGCCTCGACGTCAATCCGCTCGGCATCTTCGCGGCGGTGACCGCTCTCGGCATGGTGTTCGCCTGGCTGCGGGTGATCTCCCACCGGCAGCGGCTCGCCGTAGCCGGTACGACGACGCTCCTCGCGCTGCCGGTGAACAACCCCCACACGTTCCTGCTCACCCTGCCGGCGCAGGCGCTGGCCCTCGAGCGCGCCCTCACTCGCTTGGCGGCCGCGCGGCGGGGCAGGTCGAACAGCCGCCGGGCGCTGGCGGAGGTTGCCCTGGTGGTGGGGGCGATCGTCGACGTTCACGGCTCGGAGGGTGCGACCACTACGGGCGAGCTGCCGCTGCTCGTACAGGGAATGGTGACGCTGATGCCTTTGGTGGCGATCACCGCGCTGACCGTTTACGGGGTCGAGTGCGACCAGCTCGATCCCGAGGTCAGCGCGGAGGCTGCGCCGTGAGCCTCGGGCGTGGGGCGGACGCGGTCCCCGGTGAGATCTGGGTCGTATTGCCGGCCTACAACGAAGAGGCCGGTCTCGGCGATCTGCTCGATGAAATCAAAGGGGCGATGCTGCCGACGGGCCTGCGCTATCACGTCGTGGTGGTGGATGACGGGAGCCGTGACGGCACCCTGGGCGTGGCGCGCGACTACGAACAGCGGCTGCCGCTGGTGATCGTGCAGCACGAGCAGAACCAGGGGCTGGGCGCCACCCTGCGCGACGGTCTCGTACGCGCGGCCTCGCTCGCCGCCCGCGAGGACGTCCTCATCACCATGGACGCCGACCAGTCGCACACGCCGCAGCTCATCCCGCGCATGGTGCAGGCCGTGCACGAGGGCCACGACGTCGTCATCGCTTCGCGCTTTCGCGAGGGAAGCCAGGTCCGCGGCGTGCCGTTGCTGCGGCGGTTCCTCTCACGTGGTGGGAGCCTGCTGCTGCGACTCCTGTTCCCGACCCCCGAGGTTCGCGACTTCACCTGTGGCTACCGCGCCTACCGTGCCGCGCTGCTCCAGGAGGTGTTGCGCTCGGAAGGCACCAGGCTCTTCGAGCAGAGCGGATTCCCGTGCACGCTCGACATCCTGTTGCAGCTGCGCCGCCGCCGGCCGATCTTCGGCGAGGTGCCGTTCGTGCTGCGCTACGACCTCAAGCGCGGGCCGAGCAAGATGAACGTCGCGCAGACAGTGCGCGGCACGCTGATGCTGTTGCTGCGTCGGCGCTTTTTCGGCTAGGGCGATCGAATCCCGAGTGCTGCCATGCCGATGTCGTCGTCGGCTACTTACCGCCGCCGCGCGACATGCGCACCATCTGCTCGGCGTCCTGGCCGAAGTAGCGGCGGATGAGCTGGAAGTAGTCGCTCGAGTGGGTGAAGGTGTCGAGGAACTGGTCGAGGGGCGCCTTCAGCGGCGAGCCCTTGCGCAGCACGAAGGCCAAGCCCTGCGGCTCCCCCACGCTGTCGACGAGGACGATGCCGTGCGTCTTGCCGAGGGTCCAGTACTGCGGCAGGTCGACGATGGCGGCGTCGAGCGAGTGCGACGGCCCGACGAGGGCGGCGAACAGCGCCTCGTTGGTCTTGAAGGAGGTGTCCAGGCGGACGCCGCCCACCGCAGCGGCCACCTTCGCCGCCTCGGCGGCGTTGGTGCTGCCGACGGTGGTGCCGAGACGCAGGCCCTTGAGCTTCTGCCGCCAGCTCGTGGCATCGAGCACGCTCGCGGGGGCGACGAGCACGCTACGCACCGGCAGGGTGGGAACGGAGAAATCGACCGACTTCGCCCGCTCGGCGGTGGCGGTGACGCCGCCGCAACCGACGTCGGCCGTCCCCTTCTGCACCGCCTCGAGCAGCGCCGGCACTGTTGGCGAGTAGGTATAGCTGAGCCGCGCCTCCTTGCCCGTGCGCATCTTGTACGCGACGGCGAAACGGCGCAGCAGGTCGACGTCGAATCCGGGCGGCTCGCTACCGGGCGAGGAGACAAACTTGCTCGAGACTCGCGCCAGCACGCGGATCGAGAGGTCGCTGGCGCCGCCCGCCTGGGCGCCGGCCGGCGGTCCCCCCGACAGCACGATGAGGAGCAGGCCCAGGGCGAGGAAGACGACCGACCTCCGCATGCGAGACCTCCTGCCGTAGACTCAGTTGAAGGGAGCCGCCCGCCGGGGGGAGGCGTTTCCAGCATACAGGACGGGCCGCGCTACCCAGGGCGTCTCAGGCCACCCGGGGGTGTGGCTCGCGTCAACCCTCGCGCTGACCTACAATTGACCCGTCCACGGCCACCCGCGCGGCAAAGGAACCACGATGACGCTGCCCATAGTCGAGAGCCAGGAACAGAACGAGGAGCACCCGTCCAGCCCCCACGAGCCCCTGCACGAAGTGGTGATCCGCTTCGCCGGCGATTCCGGCGACGGCATGCAGGTGACGGGCGGGCAGTTCACCACCACCTCGGCGCTGGTCGGCAACGACCTCTCGACCCTGCCCGACTTCCCGGCCGAGATCCGTGCCCCGGCCGGCACCCTCCCCGGCGTCTCCGCCTTCCAGGTGCGCATCGCCGACTACGACATCCACACGCCGGGCGACGCGCCCGACGTGCTGGTGGCGATGAATCCCGCCGCCCTCAAGGCCAACTTGCGCGACCTCAAGGCCAACGGCGTGGTGATCGTCAACACCGACGAGTTCATCGTTCGCAACTTCAAGAAGGTGGGGCTCGAGACCAACCCGCTCGAGGATCACACCCTCGACGGCTTCCGCGTCTTCAAGGTCGACATCACGACGCTCACCAAGCGTTCCCTCGAGGGCAGCGGCCTCGACGCCCGCTCGCAGGAGCGCTGCAAGAACTTCTTCGCCCTCGGCATGTGCTACTGGCTGTTCAGCCGGCCGCTCGAGCCCACCGTCGAGTGGCTGGAGAAGCGCTTCGCAGCCAAGCCCGAGATCGCCGCCGCCAACGTCAAGGTGATGAAGGCGGGCTATAACTACTGCGACATCACCGGCCTCTTCCAGGTGCGCTACGAGGTGATGCCGGCGCGGCTCGAGCCCGGCACCTACCGCAACATGAACGGCAACCTGGCGCTGGCGCTGGGGCTGGTGACGGCGAGCCGCAAGAGCGGCCTGCCGCTCTTCTTCGGCTCCTACCCGATCACGCCGGCGAGCGACATCCTCCACCACCTGGCGCCGCTCAAGCACTACGGGGTGACCACCTTCCAGGCCGAGGACGAGATCGCCGCCGTGGCCTCCGCCATCGGCGCCTCCTTCGGCGGCGCCCTCGGCGTCACCGCCACCTCCGGTCCCGGCCTCGCCTTGAAGCAGGAGGCGATCAGCCTGGCGGTGATGGTCGAGCTGCCGCTGGTGGTGTGCGACATCCAGCGCGCCGGCCCGTCGACCGGCATGCCCACCAAGACCGAGCAGGCCGACCTGCTGCAGGCGATGTTCGGGCGCCACGGCGAGTCGCCGGTGCCGATCGTCGCCCCGTCCTCTCCCGCCGACTGCTTCGCGGCGGCGCTCGAGGCCTGCCAGGTGGCCACGCGCCACATGGTTCCCGTGATCCTGCTCTCCGACGGCTACCTCGCCAACGGCGCCGAGCCCTGGAAGCTGCCGGCGCTTTCCGAGCTGCCCGACCTGGCGGTGGAATTCCGCCAGGACCCGGCGGGCTTCACGCCGTACTTGCGCGACCCGCAGACGCTGGCGCGCCCGTGGGCGATCCCCGGCACGCCGGGGCTCGAGCACCGCATCGGCGGCATCGAGAAGCAGGAAGGGACCGGCAACGTCAACTACGAGCCGGCCAACCACGAGCGCATGGTCCACCTGCGGGCCGAGAAGGTGGCCGGCATCGCCCGCGAGCTGCCGCCGCTGGAGGTCAACGGGCCGCAGCAAGGCAAGCTGCTGGTGCTCGGCTGGGGAAGCACCCAGGGGGCGGTCATCGGCGGCGTCAACGCGGCGCGCGCCAAGGGCCACGAGGTCAGCCGCGCCCACCTGCGGTGGCTCAACCCGCTGCCCAACAACCTGGGCGAGGTGCTGTCGCGCTTCGAGCGCGTGCTGCTGCCGGAGATGAACATGGGCCAGCTGGCGCTGCTGCTGCGCGCCCGCTACCTGAAGGACGTCATCAGCTACGCCAAGGTGCAGGGGCGGCCGTTCTTCCGCCAGCAGGTGTACGACAAGATCGTCGAGGTATTGAGCAATGGCCACTAGCGCGCCCGTCCTGTCGAAGAAGGACTTCCAGTCCGACCAAGAGGTCCGCTGGTGCCCGGGGTGCGGCGACTACGCCATCCTCAACGCCGTGCAGGGGGTCTTCCCCGAGCTCGGCATCCCCCGCGAGCGCTTCGTCATCGTCTCGGGGATCGGCTGCAGCAGCCGCTTCCCGTATTACATGAACACCTACGGCTTCCACACGATCCATGGCCGCGCGCCGGCGGTGGCGACCGGGCTCAAGACCTCGCGCCCCGACCTCGAGGTGTGGGTGGTGACCGGCGACGGCGACGCGCTGTCGATCGGCGGCAACCACCTCATCCATACCATCCGCCGCAACGTCGGCCTGAAGATCCTGCTCTTCAACAACCGCATCTACGGTCTCACCAAGGGGCAGTACTCGCCGACCAGCGAGGTGGGGAAGAAGACCAAGTCGACCCCCTACGGCTCGGTCGACTACCCGTTCAACCCGCTGTCGGTGGCGCTCGGCGCCGGGGCGACCTTCGTGGCGCGCAGCGTCGACGTCTTTCAGCAGCACCTGAAGACGACTCTCAAGCGCGCCGCCGAGCACCAGGGCACCGCCTTCGTCGAGATCTACCAGAACTGCAACATCTTCAACGACGGCGCCTTCGCCGGCATGACCGAGAAAGAGACGCGCGAGGAGACCTCCCTCTACCTCGAGCACGGCAAGCCGCTCGTCTATGGCGCGGCGAAGGACAAGGGGATCCGCCTCGACCCGCGGACGCTGAAGCTCGAGGTGGTGCGCCTGGGCGACGGCGGCGCGTCGCTCGACGACCTGGTGGTGTGGGACGAGACCCGCCCCGACCCGGCGATCGCCTTCATGCTGGCCCAGCTCGAGCCGCCGGCCTTTCCGACGCCCATCGGCGTCTACCGCTCGGTGCAACGCCCGACCTACGAGCAGCGAGTCATCGCCCAGATCCAGGCGCAGCAGGACAAGGTGGGCACCGGGACCCTGGAGCAGCTGCTCTACTCGGGCGAGGTGTGGAAGGTAGGCGCCGACGGCGCCATCGAGCGGCAGGGGACTGGGTCGCTGGAGTAGGCGGGGGGCGGGGCGGACGGGACGTTGAGATCGCTTCGTCGCTACGCTCCTCGCGATGACGGGGAATCGTTGAGATCGCTTCGTCGCTACGCTCCTCGCGATGACGGGGAATCGTCGAGATCGCTTCGTCGCTACGCTCCTCGCGATGACGGGAGATCGTCATCGCGAGCGCCGCGCAGCGGCCCGTGGCGATCTCGACGTTGCGAGGCCACGACATGACCAAACCCCTCGACCAGCTCACCCCCGCCGACTTCCAGGCCCTCGTCGGCGAGCGCTTCACGGTGGTGCAGAACGAAGGCGATCTGGCTCTCGAGCTCGTCGAGGTGCGGGCGCTGCCTCCACACTCGCGCCGCGCCGAGCCCTTTGCGCTGCTCTTCCGCGGGCCGCGCCAGCCGGCGCTGTCGCAGCGCATCCACACCCTGGCCACCGGGCGGGTGGGGCAGCTGACGCTCTTCC
>DASYUP010000527.1:0-13301 GCA_036001185.1 Thermoanaerobaculia bacterium | reverse complement strand
GGCGGCGACGAGCGGGGCGCCGCGGCGCGGGTGGCGAGCGGTTGCAGTTTGCGCCCGAGCTTTCGCGAGCCGCCCCGGCCGGGGCCGACGCACCTCTTTGTGCGGCCGCAGGAGGGGGTACGGCCGGCGGCGCTGGTGGGTGCCGTGGCGCAGGGTTGGTATCTGCTCGACGCCGACGGGCCGGCGCGTGTCGACCTCACCGGCGACCGCTTCGCCCTGCCGGTGTGCGGCTTCGAGCTCGCCGCCGGGTCGGCCCGCCGCCCGCTCGCCGGCGGCTGGCTGTGCGGCGGCGTCTCGGCGCTGCTGCGCGGCGTCGCCGGGGTGGCTCGCGACCTCGCCTTCTTTCCACTCGCCGGCATGGTCGGCAGCCCGACGATCCGCGTCACCGGCCTGGAGGTGCGAGCGGCACCGTGACGTAGCTCGTGGCACAATGCGCCCGCTTCGGCCGACCCCGGCCGTTGGCGATCGATCTCTCACGGAGCACCCCATGCAGCTCGGCATCCTCGGTTTCCCGAAGGTGGGCAAGACCACCCTCTTCAACATCCTCACCGCCTCGCAGCAGGCGACCGACAAGTTCGCCGCCTCGCGGCAGACCAACGTCGGCGTCGCGCTGGTGCCGGACCCACGCCTGGCGCGGCTGCGCGATCTCTTCGCGCCCAAGAAGTACACCCCGGCGACGGTCGAATACGTCGACATCCCGGGCATCCGCAAGGGGGAGGGGGCGGAAAGCCTCGACCTCGGCAAGCTGCGCACCGTCGACGCGCTGGTGCACGTGGTGCGCGGCTTCGAGGACCCCGAGCTGCCGCACCCGCAGGGCAGCGTCGACCCGGCGCGCGATCTCGTCAACCTGGAGCTCGAGCTGATCCTCGCCGATCACGAGCTGGTGGAGCGCCGGCTCGAGCGGCTCGCCCAGTCGGCCAAGCGCGGCCTCAAGCCGGAGGAGGAGCGCGAGCGGGCGCTGCTCGCCGACACCGTGCTGCCCGCCCTCGAGGGCGAGCGGCCGCTGCGCGAGGTGGAGCTGTCGGCGGACGACGCGCGGCGGCTGCGCGGCTTCCAGCTGCTCTCCGGCAAGCCGCTGCTGGTGGTGCTGAACGTCGGCGAGGGCGCTCTGCGCGGCACCGACGCGGCGGCGTTGCTCGCCGCGGCGGGGTGGTCGTCGAAGCCCGGCACCGAGGGCGTGGTGGTCTCGGCGCCCATCGAGCGGGAGATCGCCGGCCTGCAGCCCGACGAGCAGCGCGAGTTCCTCGCCGAGCTCGGTCTCGGCGAGCCGAGCGTCGACCGCGTCATCCGCGCCTCCTACCAGCTGCTCGGCGTGCTGTCGTTCTTCACCGTCGGCGAGGACGAGGTGCGCGCCTGGACCATCTCCCGCGGCACCCCCGCTCGCGAGGCGGCGGGCACCATCCACTCCGACATCGAGCGCGGCTTCATCCGCGCCGAGGTGGTGGGCTGGGAAGAGCTGGTGCGGCGCGGCTCGCTCGCCGCCTGCCGGGCCGCCGCCGTGCTGCGACTGGAAGGCAAGGACTACGAGGTACAGGACGGCGACGTGATCAACTTCCGGTTCGCGGTGTAGGGCCTGGCGGCCCGCGTCGCTACCTGAGCTGGTCGAGCCGCTGGTCGAGCTGTCCGCTGCTGCGTGTGCCGGGGACGTAGATGCCCACCGGCGGCGGCTCCATTCCCCCTTCTCCGCCCCCACCCTCGAGCTCCTGCTGCTGTTGCTGCTGCAGCTCGAGCTGCTGGCGCAGCAGCTCGGAGTAGCCGGGCGTGTCGGGGGAGATGCTCGTCGCCCCCGGCCGCCCGTTGCCGCCGCCGGCGACGCCGCCCACCTGGCTGCCGGGACGCAGGTCCTGCGGCCGCAGCACGCGCTGATCGGCCGGCAGGCGCGGCGCCGTCACCGTCGCCGCCGGGGGCGGGGCGCCCGGGGTGGCCGCCGGGCTCGCCGCCGGCGGCGGCTGCGGCAGCAGCAGGCTGGCGATGTGGCGGGGGTCCTCGTAGTCGCGCGGCGCCTCGCTGGCCTTGGGCACCTCCTTCTGCGCCTGGAGGAGCGACTGCGTGACCAGCTTGCTCTCGATGACCTGGGGGTTGACGTCGGCGAAGGAGAGGCGCGGGTCGAGGGCGAAGGCGCGCGCGTAGGCACGCACCGCGGGTCCCTCGGAGCCGTGGGCCTCGTGGAGCGAGCCGATCTGGAACCACGCCCAGGCGTCCGCCGGCGCCAGGTCGACGGCCTGGCGGAACTGCTCCATAGCGTCGTGGTCCTTACTCGCCTGGCGCAGGAGCAGGCCGAGGTTGTAGTGGGCAGAGACCAGCTTGGCATCGAGAGCCAGGGCCCTCTCGTACGCGGCGCGCGCCTCGGCGACCTTGCCGGCCACCTGCAGCAGGTTGCCGAGATCGTTCCAGCGCTCGGCCGTCGGCTGATGCTGAACGAGGGCCCGCTGGGCGGCGAGCGCGCGGTCGATGTTGGGCGGCGGCACGGCGGCCACCGCGGCATAGCCGGTGGCAATGACGAAGGCGGCGATCAGCAGCTTGCGCAATGGTGAATTCCTCATGATTCGCCGCCGGCGGCGCCGACGGGCTTGGCCTTGAGCTTGACTTTGCCGCCTTCCGCCACTACCCGGAACTGCACGGCTGCGCAGCCGGTCTTGCCGCGGATCTGCGTCACCTGTTTCTCGAGGTAGCCGCGGAAGGTGTCGAGGTCCATGGTGGCGCTGGGATTGCGTTTGACCAGCCCCTGGAAGAGCGCCTCCACCGCCTCGGGCTCGCAATGGGAGTCGACCACCACCCCGGCGTCGACGTCGTACCCCGACGCCGGTGGCGGCGGGGTCGAGTGGCGCGGTTTGACCTTGCCCTCCTCGATGTTGCGCACGCGACGCTTGAACATCTCGCTGTAGCTGGAGAGCTGGGCCTCCAGCGAGCCGAGCCGGAAGTTGTCCACCGAGCGCCGCATGTTGATCGTCCGCAGGCGCCGCATCTCGCCGTCGATCTCGGCCCGCAGGCCGTCGGGCGGCACCGGCACCTTGGGGTCGCCGGCGAAGTAGCGGTTGTAGAGGACCTTGAGCTCCTGGATGCGGCGGTCGACGCGCTCGAAGCGTTGCTCGAGCTCGGCCTCGGCGGCGCGCGCCGCCTGCGCCGGCGACGCCGCCGGCGGGCGGGCGCCCGCCGCCGGCCGCACGGCGCTAGCCGGACGGGCAGCGACCGGGGGAGGTTTGCTCGGCGTCGGTCGCCCGGTCGGCCCATTGCCGCCGGGGGCGCCGGGGCGGCCGGGAGGCGTGCGGGAAGGTGGGCTCATTCGGAGGTGAATACGAGGGGCTACAATCCTCGGCTGCGCCATGCCCTCACAGCAGGCCGCCGATCCGCGCCGCCGGCTGCCGTCCGTCGAGCGACTGCTCGCCACGCCGGAGGTACGCAGGCTCATTGAATTATACGGAAGGGCCCTGGTGACGGTCCAAGCACAGGCCGCCCTCGCGGCGTTGCGCGCCACCGCTGCCGAGAAGAGCGAGGCCCTGGCGGCGGGCGTCGCCGACCTGCCGGCGCGAGTGCGGTCGAGAGTCGAGGCCGCCCTCGGGCCGCCCCTGCGCCGCGTGCTCAACGCCACCGGCGTGCTGCTGCACACCAATCTCGGGCGGGCGCCGCTGCCGGCGGCGGTGGCGGCGGCGCTGCCGGCGCTGGCCGATGCGTACTGCGACCTCGAGCTCGAGCTCGACGATGGTCAGCGCGGCGACCGCAACCGCCGCGCCGAACGGCTGCTGCGCCTGCTCACCGGCGCCGAGGCGGCGCTGGTCGCCAACAACAACGCGGCGGCGCTGGTGCTGGCGATCGCCACGCTGGCGACCGGCCGCGAGGTGGTGGTGTCGCGCGGCGAGCTGGTGGAGATCGGCGGCTCCTTCCGCATTCCGGAGATCCTGGCGGCGGCGGGAGCGCGGCTGGTCGAGGTCGGTACCACCAACCGCACGCGTCTCGACGACTACCGTCACGCCATCGGCGCCGACACCGCGTTGCTGCTCAAGGTACACCCCAGCAACTACCGCATCGTCGGCTTCACCGCCGGGGTCGCCCCGGGCGCCCTGGCGCGGCTCGGCGCCGAGCTCGGGCTGCCGTTGCTGGTCGACGAGGGCGCCGGCCTGCTGCGCCCGCGATCCGAGCCCCAGCTGCGCGACCACTCCAGCCACGCCGAGCTGCTCGCCGCCGGCGCCGACCTCGTCTGTGGCAGCGGTGACAAGCTGCTCGGCGGCCCCCAGGCGGGCCTGCTCCTCGGCCGCGCCGGGCTGGTGGCGCGCTGCCGCCGGCATCCGCTCTACCGCGCCTTGCGCCCCAGCCGCCTGGCCTACGCCGCCCTCGACGGCGTGCTGCGCCGGCATGTCGCCGGCGCGCCGCTGCCGCTCGACGCCCTCTGGCCGGAGCCGCAGGCGCACCGCGCCCGTCTCGCCGCCGTGGCGGCGGCGATCGGTGGCGAGCTGGTGGCGGCGGACGGCTTCGTCGGCGGCGGCGCCGCGCCGGAGGCGCCGATCGCCGGCGAGGCCCTGGCCCTTCCCGGCGATCCCGAGCTGCTGGCGCGCCTGCGGGCGGGCGAGCCGCCGGTCGTCGGCTACCTGCGCGACGGACGCCTGCTGCTCGACCTGCGCACGGTGGCGGCAGCGGACGACGCGGAGCTGGTGGCGGCGGTGTGCCGGGCGCGGGGGCGACTGGAGGCGCGGGCCGGCGCGGAGGGCCCCGGTTGAGCGGCGAGCGGCTGCTGGTGGTCGAGGACCGCGAGTCGCTGCGCCGCATGCTCGAGCGAGCGCTGGGCGGCGAGGGCTATCGCGTCGATGCCGTCGCCGATGGCGAGGCGGCGGCGGCGGCGCTCGCCGGCGACACCTATGACCTGGTGCTCACCGATCTCAAGCTGCCGGGGACCTCGGGGCTCGACGTCGTGCAGGCGTGCCGCGGCGCCCGGCGGCCGGTGCCGGTGGTGGTAATGACCGCCTATGGCAGCGTCGCGGCGGCGGTGCAGGCGATGAAGCTCGGGGCCGCCGATTTCCTCGAGAAGCCAGTCGAGCTCGACGACCTGTTCGCGCTCGTCGCCGCGCTGGTGGGGGAGAGCCGGACGTCGGCGCCGCCGGAGCTCGAGCCGGCGACCGTCGGCGGGACGGCGGCGTTCGTCGCCGGACCGGGCTGCCCGCCGATCGTCGGCCGCCACCGCCGGCTGCTGTCGGCGCTGCGCCTGCTGCGTCGCGTCGCGGCCACCGAGACGACGGTGCTGCTCACCGGCGAGAGCGGCACCGGCAAGGAGCTGTTCGCCCGCGCCCTGCACGCGCTGTCGCCACGCGCCGGCGGGCCGTTCGTCGCCGTCAACTGCGCCGCCATCCCCGAGTCGCTGCTCGAGAACGAGCTCTTCGGCCACGAGAAGGGGGCGTTCACCGGTGCCCACCGGCGCGAGCCCGGCCGCTTCGAGCGCGCCCGCGCCGGCACGCTCTTTCTCGACGAGATCGGCGAGCTGCCGCCGGCGGTGCAGGGCAAGATCCTGCGCGTCCTCGAGGAGCGCACCTACGAGCGCGTGGGTAGCGCCGAGCCGCAGCGCGCCGACGTGCGCCTGGTGGCGGCCACCAACCGCGACCTGCAGGCGATGGTGGCGGCGGGAGAGTTCCGCTCCGACCTCTTCTTCCGCCTCAGCGTCTTCCCCCTCGAGCTGCCGCCGCTGCGCGAGCGCTCGAGCGACGTCGGTCCGCTCGCCCGCCACCTGCTCGAGCGCCTGGCGGAACGCCACGAGCTGGCGACCGCCGAGCTGTCGCCGGCCGCCGTCGAGCTGCTGCAGGCGCAGAGCTGGCCGGGCAACGTGCGGCAGCTCGCCAACGTGCTCGAGCGGGCGGCGATCCTCCACCCCGGCGAGCGGCTGGGCGCCCTCGAGCTCAAGGAGGCGATGGTGGGCGCCGAGCAGGGAGAGCGGCAGCAGCTCGAGGAGGCGCTCGAGAAAAGCGGCGGCGACAAGCGGCGCGCGGCGGCCCAGCTCGGCCTCTCGTACCGCACGCTGCTGCGCAAGGTTCGGCTGTACGACCTCGAGGGCTTTCCGCGCTACCGGCGATGAGGCCGATCAGCCGGCGAAGCGATCGGCGGGAAAGGTGATGCGGGCCACGGTGCCGCCCTCGGCGCGGCCTTCGACCGCCAGTGTGCCCCCGTGCAGGGTAACGATGCGGTGGGCGAGGGCGAGGCCGAGACCCACCCCGCCGGGGCGGTCGGAGGCGAAGGGCTGGAAGAGCCGGCGGCGCACCTCGGGCGAGAGGCCCGGGCCGCGATCGCGGATGGCGATCTCGAAGCGCTCGTCGCGCCATGCGGTCTCCACCTCCACCGCCGTGGTGGCGTCGTTGCGCTGCTGCGCCTCGACGGCGTTGTGCAGCAGGTTGCGCAGCGCCCGCTCGAGCAGCTCGCGGTCGCCGGGGAGCACCGCCGGCGCCGGCGCCTCGGCGCCCAGCAGGCGCGCCTTGCCGCCGAGGGCGGGGTCGGCGACCGCGTGGCGAGCGAGCTCGACGAGGTCCACCGGCGCCAGCCGCGTCGAGCCGGGGTGCGTGAAGCCAAGAAAGTCGGTGACCACCCGCTGCAGGTGCTGCGTCTCCGCCCGCAGCTCAGCGACGTACTCCGCCGCGCTGGGGCCGCCGGGGTCGCGCTCGAGCAGCGCCACGTAGCCGCCGAGGGTGGCGAGCCCGTTGCGCAGCTCGTGAGCCACCCCGGCGGCCAGCTCGCCGAGGTGAGCCAGGCTTTCGGCCAGCCGCGCCTGGTGCTCTTCGCGCTCGCTGACCGTGAGGTCAGCGAACAGCACGAGGAAGCCGAGCAGATCGCCGCCGGGGCGGCGCAGCGGCGTCACCGTCAGACCCAACCGGTGGGCTTCGCCGGCGACCAGCACTTCGCACTCCTGCCGCTGCAGCCCGCTGCCCGCGGCGACCGCCGGGGCGAGCAGCGCCATCAGCGCCGGCTGGCCGGCGAGCAGCTCGGCCAGCGGCGTGCGCGGCGGCGGCGGCGGCCCCAGCAGCGCCGCGCCGGTAGGGTTGAGGGCCAGCACGCGCGCCTCGCGGTCGAGCAACAGCAGCCCGCTCTCCAGGCTGGGGGCGAGCGTGCGCTCGAGGACGGCGAGCTCCTCGCTGCGCTCCGCGGGCGCCCCGTCGTCGCCACGCGCATGCATCCCATCCTCGCTACGCGCTGCCCACATTCCATCCTCGCTATGCTCGGGGCGGCCGGCACCGAGGGCTCGTTCGAGGGTAGCGAGCAGAAAGGCCGACTCGTCGTCGCCCGGCTCGCCGCCCAGCTCGCGGGCGCGCCGCAGGAGCCGCTCGTAGGGGCGGAGTAGCTGGCGCAGGAAGAGCAGCAGCCAGAGCAGCAGCGCGGCGCTGGCGCCGAGCGCCGTCCAGGTGAGCACGGTCAGGGTGCGCAGCTGGCTGGCGAGGGCGGAGGCGCCGACGTCGAGGCGCAGCCAGCCGCCGGCGGTGCCGTCGCCGAAGGGCACGAAGGCGGAGACCTCGGGGACGTCAGCCCGCGGTCCCGCCGCCACCGGTCCGGTGGGCAGCGTGCCGTCGAGGGGAGCGGCGAAGGCGCCGTCGAGCGGCTCGCCGGCCGTCGCCGTGATCTGGCCGTGGCCATCGGCGAGCACCAGCCGGCGCGCCGCCGGATGGGCAGCACGCAAGCCGGCGGGCAGCGCCGCGCCGTCCGTCAGCGCCGCCGCGGCGGTGCGCGCCGCCTTGAGGGTTTCCTGCTGCCGCTCGAGCACCAGCAGGTGGATGCCGCTGCGGTGGCTGAAGAGCGTGAAGCTGGTGAGCACCAGCAGCAGCAGCAGAGCGATCGGCACCCCGACCCAGGCGTCGCGCAGAGGTGCCGGCGCGAGCTGCGGGCTCATGACCTGACCGCCGACCGTCTCATAGGAGGCGGGAGTAGCGGGCGATCAGCAACGGGCCGGCGAAGAGCGCGATGAGCGCGCCGCCGCTGAGAAAGACGCCGAAGGGGAGGCGGGAGCCGAGCTCGAGCCGGCCGGCGGCGATCAGCGTCAGCCCCACGAGGGCGCCGGCGAGGGAGCCGAGGAAGACCGTCACCAGAACGCCCTGCCAGCCCAGAAAGGCGCCCACCATGGCCAGCATCTTGACGTCGCCGAGGCCCATGCCCTCCTCGTGGCGCAGCAGCACCCAGGCCTTGGCGAGCAGCCAAAGCCCGCCGCCGCCGAGCGCGGCGCCAAGAAGGGCGTCGCGCCAGGAGATCCAGTCGGCGCCGAGCGACAACAGCAGGCCGGCGGCGAGCCCCGGCAGGGTGAGGGCGTCGGGGAGGAGGAAGTGCTCGTAGTCGATGACGGCGAGGGCGACGAGCAGGCAGGCGAAGACGAGCGCCGCCAGCCCGTGCAGGTTGACACCGAAGGTCTCGCGGACGGCGACGAAGAGGGTCGCGGTCGCCAGCTCGATGACCGGGTAGCGCCAGGAGATCGGCGCCCGGCACTGCCGGCAGCGGCCGCGCAGCAGCACGAAGCTGATCAGCGGCAAGTTGTCGCGGGCGCGGATGACGGCGCCGCAGTGCGGGCAGCGCGAGCGGGGCAGCACCGTCGACTCCTCGCGCGGCAGCCGATGGATGACGACGTTGAGGTAGCTGCCGACGACGAGGCCGAAGGCGGCCGCGTAGAGGTCGAGCAGCAGCCGCAGGGTCATGCGGCGGATTCTACGGGCAGGGGACGCCGGCGCATGGCCGCCAGGGCGGCGGCGAGGGCGGTGACGAGCGTCGTCGCTCCGCCGATGCGCACCCACGGGTCGCGGTAACGCAGGCGCAGCTCATGCTCACCCGGCGGCAGGCGCACGCCGACCTGGCCGAGGGCGGTGGGACATGTAGGCAGGCGAGCACTGCCGTCGAGCGTCGCCTCCCAGCCGTCGTCGAAGGTGACCGCCGCCACCAGGTAGGCGGTGGCCTCAGCGCGGTAGCGCAGGCGAGGTCGTTGCCCGTCGGCGCTCGTGAGCAAGGTCGCCGGCCCGTAGGCAGCCTCCGGCGGCGCGTCGCCAGCGATGCAGAGATCGTTGGTCGCCAGGTCGAGGTCGGGCAGGGCGGCGGTGGCCGCTGCCGCATCCTCGATCCGCTGCACGGTGGTGACGAAGCGGAAACGGGGCAGCCGGCGCGGCTCGCCTATGACGCGGTAGGGCAGGGGCGGGCGGCCGGTGCGGCGTAGCTCGGCGAGCAGCTCACGGCCAGCGCGCCGCTGCACCAGGGCGCCGACGTCCCAGGCGCCCAGTAGCTGGTCGACGGGCTCGCGCTGCGGCCAGGCCGCCTGCAGCTGGGCGAAGCCGTGGCGGCCCCAGCGGGTGAGCATGAGGTCGTAGTCGGGATGCAGTGCGTACTCGAGGCCCCACAGCGTGCCGGCGTAGGGGTCGAGCCGTTGCGCCCGGCCCCAGAGCTGCTGGAAGCCGCGCGGACCCATGCGCACCGCCACCTCGGAGCGGCGATCGAGGGCGATGGCGCTGAAGAGCCGGCCGCCGGCGGCGCGCGCGGCGGCGACCGCCGGCGAAGGCGCTAGTGCCGTGGCGGTTGGCAACGTTGGCGTGAGCCCGTGGCCGTACCACCAGAGGTCGGCTCCGAGGATGCCCAGCGCCAGCAGCGCAGCCGCCCGTGCCGGCAGGCGGCCGGCGGCGAAGAGGGCTAGCACCAGGGTCACCGCGACGGCGAGCAGCAGAGCGACGAGCGCCTCGCGCCGCAGGTAGGCGAGCGCGTCGGCGAGGGCCCGCGGCGAGGGTGGCATGCCGCTGTGAGCGCGCACGAAGGCTGCGGCGGCGGCCGGCCGTGCGAGCAGGTCGAGGCCGGCGAGGGCAGCGATCATTCCCACCCCGGCGGCCGCCAGCGCCGGCAGCCAGGCGCGCCGGCGGCCGGCGTCCTCGGCGCCGAGCAGCTGTTGCCAGCCGAGCGCGCCGGCGAGGGGGATCACCCCGGCGGCGAGCAGGGCGAACTTCTCCGGATAGCGCGCCGCGCCGAGTACCGGCACCAGGCGGCGCAGCGGCTCCCAGAGCGGCCCATGACGGCCGAGGGCGAGCAGCAGGCCGAGCAGCGCCGCCGCTGCCCAGCCGGCGCGGTGGGGGATGCGCGCGGCGAGCAAGGCGAAGAGCGCCAGCACCGTGGGCAGCAGCCCCGAGTAGAGGGCGATGACGTAGGGGAAGTCGCGGTCGTGCACTCCCCAGCCGAACCAGTGCCCCTCCTCGTCCGCCATGGCGTCGCCGAAGGCGTGGGGTAGCACGAAGTCGACGAGGCGTGCCGGCGCGCTCGACCAGATGTCGGCGCTGGTGGCGGCGAGGCCGCCGGCGCGCTCGCCGCCGGCCAGCCGGTGCAGGGTGGGGACGAGCTGCGCCGCTGCGAGGAGGGCGGCGAGCGCGCCGATGGCGAGCAGGCGGGTGAACGCGCGGGCGAGCTGCGGCAGCGGCGTCAGTGCCAGGCAGGCGAGCGCGAGCGCGGTGATGAAGACCGTCACCGGCTCGCCGGCGAAGAGCTGCAGCGCCAGGCAGGCGGCCGTCGCGAAGGCGGCACCGAGCCACCGACCGGGGCTCGCCGCCAGCGCCCGCGTGCCGGCGGCGAGCACCCAGGGAAACCAGGCCATAGCGCAGAAGATGGTGAAGGTACTGGTGAGCGAGAGGAACCAGCTGGCGCCAGCGAAGGAGAGGGCGCCGAGGGCGGTCGCTTCGCGGCCGGCGCCGAAGGCGCGCAGCAGTCGCCAGCTGCCGGCGTAGGCCCACGCGGCGTGCGCCAGGACCAGCAGATTCATGGCGTAGGCGACCGGCAGCAACAGGCCCAGCCAGGTGGGCGGGTAGAAGGCGGCGTAGTTGGGATTGGAGAGGATCGGCTCGCCGCCGTGGACCGCGGGATTCCACTCCGGCAGCTCGCCGCCGCGCAACAGCGAGGTCTCCGCCACGCGCAGCGGCAGATGGAACAGCGCCAGGTCGCGCACCATCAGCATCCGGCCGGGGCGAGCGAGGGGCAGCAGGAGGACGGCGAGCACCGCCGCGCCGGCGAGCAGCGGCAGCGCCGCGGAGATGCGGGCGCGGAGGGAGCGGATCGCGATCTGTGCCAGTGGCGGCGAGCCTAGCACTACGGCGGCGACCGTTACCCCGGTGCGCCGGGCCTGCTCGCTCGTCGGGGCAGGACTAGGACATCTTCTCCGGCCAGCGCACGAAGAAGCCGTCAGTCCACACGATGTCTTGCACGTAATCGGTGGGGTCGAACGACCCTGGCGTGTAGTCGCTGGTGTCGAAGGCCCCCTGCTCGCCGGCGCTGCGGATCGCCATTACCCGCTTGACGTGCGGGTTGGCGATGTTGAGATAGAGCCCGTACTGCTTCTTCCAGCCGTCGCGATCGGGGATCTTCTCGATGTACTGAGGTACCAACACCGCGTTGAGCGAGGCTAGGGTCGCCGGCTGGAAGCTGCTCATGTGCACCGTGCCGGTGGCGCCTCCGGCGGCGGCCGCCGCCGCTTGATCGGTCAGCCAGGCCATCATCGCGGCCCCCAGCACGCGGCAATCCGCCATCGTCTTCTTCTGTTTGGCTTTCTCCAAGGCGTCGAGGAGGTTGGGAATGAGCATGGCGGCGAGCAGGCCGATGATGGCCACGACGATGAGCAATTCAATCAAGGTAAAACCCTTCTCGCGAAGCGCTCGGCGCATTGGACACGTCCCCCCTTTTTCCACTCGGCGGGGGCGGCTTCTGCAAGGGGCGGGCCAGAGAATACGCCAGAACCACACGTGCGTCAGGAGGAGCCGCTCGCCCATCGCCGCACCACCCGCTGCATGCGGTCCACCCCCCGGTCGAGCTCCGCTAGCAGGAGGTGCTCGTCGGCCCCGTGGATGCCGAAGAGGTCCAGCGGCTCGATAGCGAAGGGAGAGAATCCGTAAGCCGGGATACCCCGCTGGCGGAAGAAGCGCGAGTCGGTGAAGCCGGGGGAGAAGAAAGGCACGAGCGGGGCTTCTGCCGCCAGGGCGCCCGCTAGGGCTCGATGCGCCGGGGTCGCCGTCGAGCTCGGGGGCGAGGGGGGTGCCGTGAGCAGCACCCGCACCTCGACGTCCTTGCCGAGGGTCTGCTCGAGCTCCGCCAGCAGGGCGTCACCGTCAGTGTCCGGCAGCAACCGGACGTCGACGCGGGCCACCGCCTGAGGTGGCACGACGTTGATCTGGGCGGCGCCTTGAAGGACGTTGACCTGCACGGTGTCGAGGAAGAGGTTTTCCATCCCCGGCATCAGGCCGGTGCGCGGACCCTCGGGGGCGATGAAACGGTCGGGGTCCCCGAGCAGGGGCGCCCAGTGCTCGTTGTGCAACGGCCGCAGGGCCTGCAAGTAGGTGCGGGCGGGGGGGCTCACTCGCCACCGCAACGGCCGCTGCACCAAGCGGTCGAGGGCGCGGATGAGCTCGTGGGGGGCCGAGCGGGGATTGAAGGCGGCACCGTGCCCGCCCCGTCCTTCGGCGGTCACCTCGAGCCACAGGGGACGCTTTTGCGCCACCTCGATCCCCCACCAGAGCAGCCGCCCGTTGACCTGCCGGTTGGCGCCTCCCTCGTTGAGCACGCCGGTGACGCCCCGGAAGAGGTCGGGGTGGGCCTGCAACAGCCAGGCGGTTCCCTCGGCACTGCCGCGCTCCTCGTCGGCAACCGCCAGCAGCACGAGGTCGCGGCGCAACTGCTGGCGATGCTGGGCCTGGTCGACGAAGGCGGCGAGCTCGGCGATGCCGAGGCTCTTGTCGTCGAGGGCGCCGCGGCCCCACAGGCGGCCGTCGCGCACCTCGCCAGCGAAGGGGGGATGATGCCAGCCGGGGCCCGCGGCGACGACGTCGGTGTGATGAAGCAAGAGCAGCGCCGGTCCGTCGACGCCCGGCTGCGCCTGCAAGCGCGCCCACAGGCTGACGCGGCCTGCGGGCGAGGTCAGCCGCCGCGAGGCGACGCCGTGCTCGGCGAGCAACCGCTCGAGGTAGGCGGCGGCGAGCTGCTCGTTGCCGGGCGGGTTGGTGGTGTCGAGCCGCAGGTAGCCCTGCAGCCAGCGGGCGGCCAGCGAGAGCTGGGCGGCGTCAGGGGTGGCCGGGGCCTGGCAGCAGAGCAGCCCGGCGAGGAGGAGCGGAGCGAGCCGGCGCACGGTGGCGGGACTGTACGCCAAAACGAACCGGGCGCCTTGCGGCGCCCGGGTACGAAAGCAAAATGGGGCGCCTTGCGGCGCCCGGGTACGAAAGCAAATGGGGCGCCTTGCGGCGCCCCGGGTACGAAAGCAAACGGGGCGCCTTGCGGCGCCCCGGCGTCTACAAACAAACGGGGCGCCTTGCGGCGCCCCGTGCGGAGGTCAGTTCCGCGGTGAAGGC
>DASYUP010000526.1:0-5031 GCA_036001185.1 Thermoanaerobaculia bacterium | reverse complement strand
CTACGACGGCGGCTCGCTGCTCGAGGTGCTGGCCCAGCACATGTCGGGCCGTACGCGCACGCTCAAGGACCTCGGCGTGGCGGTGCCGGCGCCGGTGGACGCCATCCTCCGCCGCTGTCTGGCCCGCGACCCCGCCGACCGCTACGCCGACGCCGAGGCGCTGATCGCCGACCTCGACGACCTCGGCCGGCCGTGGCGCCGCCGCTGGCTGCGCCGACTCGAGGTGGCGGCCGCCCTGGCGCTGCTGGTGGTGACGCTGGTGCTGCTGTGGCGGCTGCTGCCCGGCGCGGGACGTGGAGATCGATCGGCCGGCGGCGGGCCAGCAGCTGCCGCCGTGTTGTCGCGGCCGCACGGAGTGGCCATTCTCCCCTTCGTCGCCGACCCCGCCCTGCCCCAGCTCGCCTGGTCCGCCGGCGGCGTCCCCGAGCTGCTCGCCGGCGCGCTGCAGGAGAGCCCGAGCGTGCGCGTCGTCGCCACCTCCCGCGTGGCGCAGACGCTGCACGACCTCGGCTTCGACCCCGCCAAGCTCGACGATCGCGCCATCGTCAGGCTCGCCGGCCTGCTGCAGGTGGACCGCGTCGTCGCCGGCAAGATCCACGCGGTGGGAGACCAGGTGCAGCTCGCCACCACGCTGCACGAGGTGGCCGGCGGCAAGGAGGTGACGCGCGAGCTGCCACCGCAGCAGGGCAGCCCCGAGGCGCTCTCCAGCCTCGCCGACCGCATCGGCGAAGCGCTGCGCCGGCGGCTCGAGCTGCCCGACGAGGCGGCGGCACACCGCGCCCCCAGCGCCTCGCCGGCGGCCCTCGCCTCGTATGCCGAGGGATTAGCGCTGCTCGCCCGCGGCGACGCCGAGGCGGCCGTAGATCCGCTGGCCAAGGCGGTCGCCGCCGACCCCCGCTTCGCCGCCGCCTGGGTGCAGCTCTCGCGCGCCTACCAGCGGTTGGAGCGTGGCGACGAGGCGATGGCCGCCGCCGAGCGCGCGGTCGCCACCGCCGGCGCCGGCAGCGGCCGCGTCGCCTTCGAGGCGCGCGCCCAGCAAGCGCAGCTGCGCGAGCAGCCGGAGGAGACGCAGAAGGCTCTGGCCGCCCTGGTGGCGCGCTACCCCAACGATCTCACCGCCCGCGTGACCCTCGCCGAGGCCTACGGAGGCCAGGGCAGCTTCCGCCAGGCGATCGACACGCTGCGCGAGGTGGTGGCGCGCGACCCCAACGACGCGCGTGCCTGGTACCTGATGGGCCGCTACTCGATCCAGACCGGCGACGCCCAGCCGGCGGTCGACGACTACCTCACCCGCGCCCTGCTGCTGCAGAAACGGTTGGGGAACCGCAAGGCGCAGGCCGAGGTTCACAACGCCCTGGGCGTCGGCTTCGAGCGCCTGGGGAAGGTCGACGAAGCGGCGGAGGAGTACCGTCAGGCGGCCGACGTGCGGCGCTCTCTGGGCGACAACAACGGCCTGGCGGCCTCGCTGCACAACCTCGGCGCGCAGCTGCTGGCACGCGGCGACTTCGCCGGCGCCGAGAAGGCGTTCGCCGAGGCGCTCGCCATCCACCGCCAGCTGGGCAACCCCTCCGGCGTGGCCAGGCTGGAGAACGCCTACGGCGCCCTCGAGGAGGAGCGCGGCCGCTACCCCGCCGCCCTCGAGCGCTATCGCCGGGCTCTCAAGCTGCGCGAGGACCTCGGCGACGAGGCGGCGCTCGCCGAGAGCCACAACACGGTCGGCTACCTCTACTTCCTGCTCGGCGAATACGACAACGCGCGACTGCACATCGACCGCTCGCTGGCGCTCTACGAGAAGAACCAGATCGCCGGCGGCGGCGTGGTGGCGTTGCAGAGCCGCGGCGCCTGCCAGCTCGCCCAGGGCAACTGGAGCGATGCCCTAGAGACCTTCCACACCAGCCTCGAGCGCAGTCGCGACCTCGACCTCAAGGGGGCGCAGGCCGTGGCCCACGGCTCGCTCGGCCGCCTCGCCTTCCTCGAGGGGCGCTACGCCGCCGCCCTCTCGTCCTACGGCGACGCGGCGGCCATCGTCAGGGCGCTCGAAGATCGCCGCGGGCAGGCCGAATACACCCTCGGCGAGGCCGAGACGCTGCTGGCCCTCGGCGCGCTCGAGCCCGCGGCGCAGCGCCTGGCGCGCGTCGAGGGGTGGCGCCGCGACGGCCTCAGCCACGAACAGGAGGCGCAGCTGGCGATCCTGCAGGGCAGGCTGCAGGTGCGACGCGGCGACCTCGACGGCGCGCGGCGCGCCTTCGCCCTCGCCGTCACCGCCGCCGGGGCGAGCCACAGCCTGCCGCTGCAGCTCGAGGCCCGACTCGGCGTCGAAGGGGCGCAACCAAGGCCGCCCGCTGCTAGGCTGCGCGCCGTGCTCGTCGAGGCCCAGGGTATCGGCCACGCCGCCATCGAGCTCGAGGCCGCCGAGGCGGTGGCCGCCGCCGAGCTCGCCACCGGTCGTGCGCGCCAGGCCGAGGAGGCTCTGCGTCCGGCGCTGCAGCGCGCCCGCGGCGCCGGCGCTTGGGGGCGGTCCTTCGCCCTCCATCGCCTGCTCGCCGCCGCCCACGAGAAGCGCGGCATGAAGAGCGAGGCGGCCGCCGAGCTCGCCCTGGCGCGGGCCGAGGCGACGCGGGTGACGCAGGCAGCACCGCCGGCGCTGCAGGCCGGCTTCGCCGCCACCGCCGAGCTGCGCGACCTGCTCGCCCCGGCCCCCGGCGGAAGCGCCACTTGAGGCCGTCGCTCTCCTGGCTCCTCGCCTTCGTGCCGGTGACGGCGGCGCTGCACTTCCTCGCCCCGCACGCCCACCTCTGGGTCTTCGGCGCCGCCTGTGCCGCCATCATCCCGCTCGCCGGGTGGATGGGGCGCGCCACCGAGCACCTCGCCGAGCACACCGGCGAGGGTCTCGGCGGCCTGCTCAACGCCACCTTCGGCAACGCTGCCGAGCTGATCATCGCCTTCGCGGCGCTGCAGCACGGCCTCACGGCGGTGGTCAAGGCGTCGCTCACCGGCTCCATCCTCGGCAACCTGCTGCTGGTGCTGGGCGCCGCCTTCCTCGGCGGCGGCCTGCGCAAGGAGATCCAGACCTTCAACGCCACCGCCGCCCGCATGCAGGCGACCATGCTGATGCTCGCCGCCGTGGCGCTGGTGCTGCCGGCCGGCTTCCACCACCTCGGCGGCGCCGTGTCTCCGGCGCGGGAAGATCGCCTCTCGGTGTGGATCGCCGTCGTCCTGCTCGCCTGCTACGCGCTGGGGTTGCTCTTCACCCTGCGCACCCACCGGCCGCTGTTTTCGGGAACCGCCGGCGAGACGGAAGCCGTCGCGCACGGAGAGGTGTGGAGCCTGCGCAAGGCGATCGTCGTGCTCGCCCTCGCCACCGCCGCCGTCGCCTGGATGAGCGAGATCCTCGTCGCCTCGGTCGAGCAGGCCGCCAGGGCGATGGGCATGACCGAGCTCTTCGTCGGCGTGGTGGTGGTGGCGATCATCGGCAACGCCGCCGAGCACAGCACGGCGGTGCTGATGGCGCGACGCGACCGCATGGACCTGGCGGTGTCCATCGCCATCGGCTCGAGCATCCAGATCGCCCTCTTCGTGGCGCCGGTGCTGGTCTTGGCGTCGCACTTCTTCGGCCCGGCGCCGATGGACTTCGTCTTCACGCCCGCCGAGGTGATGGCGGTCCTGGTGGCGGTCTTCGCCTCGGCGCAGGTGGCGAGCGACGGCGAGTCGCACTGGCTCGAGGGGGCGCAGCTGCTCGCCGTCTACGTGTTGCTCGGCCTCTTGTTCTACTTCCTGCCGGCGAGCGCCGGGCACGTGGCACCGGCGACGCCGTGACGCACCGATGGTGAGCGCGAGTCTCCCGTCGCCGCTGTCGGCCCGCTTGCGGCTGCTCGGCGCCGCCGCCCTCTTCTCCACCGGCCCGACGGCGATCAAGGCATGCGGGCTGCTGCCCTGGCAGGTGGCGGGGTTTCGCGGCGGCGCCGCGGCGCTCACCCTCTTCGTGCTGCTGCGCGACCGGCGGCAGCTGCTGACACCGCGGCTCTGGCTGGTGGGCGCTGCCTATGCCAGCACCCTCGTCTGCTACGCGCTGGCGAGCAAGCTGACGACGGCGGCCAACGCCATCTTCCTGCAGTCCACCTTTCCCATCTACCTGCTGCTGCTGTCGCCGCTGCTGCTGCGCGAGCGAGTGCGCCGCGGCGACCTGCTCTTCCTGGCAGCGGTCATGGGTGGCATGGCGTTGCTGCTCGCCGGCCACGACGAGGCGACGGCGGTGGCCACCGACCCCATGCGCGGAAACATCCTGTCGCTCGTCTCCGGCCTCTTCTGGGCGCTCACCATCGTCGGCCTGCGCTGGCTCGAGCGCGACCGCGCGGACGGCGCCGAGGGGCTGGGCCACGCGGCGGTGGTGGCTGGTAACGCCCTCGCCTTCGTCGCCTGCCTGCCGGCGGCGCTGCCCCTGGGGCCGAGCCACGCCACCGACTGGCTGCTCATCGGCTACCTCGGCGTGGTGCAGATCGGTCTCGCCTACCTGCTGCTCACTCGCGCCATGGGGGCGGTGCCGGCGCTCGAGGCGGGGCTGCTACTGATGCTCGAGCCGGTGCTGACGCCGCTGTGGGCCTGGGCGGTGCACGGCGAGCGGCCGAGCGGCTGGGCGCTCGGGGGCGGCACGGTCATCCTCGGCGCCACCCTGCTGCGCACGCTGCAAGGCGCGGCGCGGCCGCCCGAGCCGATCGCCGCCGGGTGAGAACGATGGGCGACACCCTCCCCTCGACTACCACCGAGACGAGCGCTGCGCCGCACGAGCAGCGCCGCTCCCTCGGCCTCGTGACCGCCACGGCGCTGGTGGTGGGCGAGGTCATCGGCGTCGGCATCTTCCTCACCCCGGCCGGCATGGCGAAGGCGCTCGGCGCGCCGCTGCTGGTGCTCGCCGTCTGGCTGGCGATGGGCGCCACGGCGCTGTGCGGCGCGCTCTGCTACGGCGAGCTGGCGGCGCGCTTCCCTGCCGCCGGTGGCCTCTACGTCTACCTGCGCGAGGCGTACGGGCCGCGG
>DASYUP010000525.1:0-2737 GCA_036001185.1 Thermoanaerobaculia bacterium | reverse complement strand
CGGGCGCCGCCCGGGCGATGAAGATGGGGATCCCCTGGTGGCGGGCGAGCCCGTCGCCGCCGGCCACCAGCTTCTCCACCGTCACCTCGAGCTCGTCGAGGGCGGCCAGCTCGAGCGCCACCTCGCGACGATCCTTCATGGCGCGGCCGCCGGCGCCTGCTCGTCGAGGGTCTTCACCGTCCAGGCGATCGCCTGCTCGGCGGCGGCCCGCCAGTAGCGCCAGTCGTGGCCGCCCTCGGCGAGGCTGAGCTCCGCCGTGAGACCTTTCTCCGTCGCCAGCCGGTGGAAGAGCTCGGCGGCGCGATCGAGGTGGTACTTGTCGGCCCGCCCGGCGAGCAGCAGCAGCCGCGGCCGCTCGCCGGCGGGCACGGCGTCGATGGCGCCCAGCGCCCGGTAGGGATCGCCACGCCGCAGGGCCTCCTCGTCGGGCCCCGGCCCGAAAGCGCGCCGCAGCGAGCGGCGCAGCAGCGGTGAGGCGTCACGCACGAAGGCGGCATCGAGGGGCACCAGGAGGCCCGAGACGGAGGCGATGGCCCCGGTATCGCGGGCGTGGCGGAGCCCCGCCCGCATCGCCCCCATGCCGCCCATCGAGATGCCGACGTAGCCGCGGCCGGCGCGGCCGCGGCGCACCGCCCACCGCGCCGCCACCTGCCGCGGCAGCTCGTCGCCCACCCAGGTCTCGTAGCGCCGGGCGCCGTCCCAGGAGTCGGCCCAGAAGGAGTGGTCACCCTGGGGAGCGATCAGCAGAAACGGCGGCAGGTCGCCGCTCGCCATCCGCGCCAGCAGCCGCTGCGCGATGCCGTGCTTCCACAGCACGGCGTCGCTGCCCCAGTAGTCGTGGAGGAAATAGACGACGGGCAGGGGGCCGCCCGCTCCGCCGGGGGCCGGCGGGGCGAGGACGCGGAAGCGGCCGCCTTGCTGCCCCAGCGGCGCCGGCACGTGCTGGGCCGCAGGAGCGCCGCTGGCGCAGGCGAGGACGAGAGCGGCGGCGGCAAGAAGGAACCAGCCCTGCCAGAGCCTGACCAGACGGGCGGGGTCAAGCCCCGCCCCTACACCCGAGCGGAGAGGGTCCGGCTCAGGCACGATCGCTGGTCTGCGGTGTAGGGGCGGGGCTGGTCCCCGCCCGCTCTCGGCGCGGCTCGTCAGATCTCCTCGTAGACCCACCGCCGGATGGGCTGCAGCCGGCGGCTGACGCTCTCCGGGTCGGGGTCGATGTGCCAGAGGGTGGCGGCCACCGAGGAGAGCAGCGAGTTGCCGTCCTGCGGCGTGAAGCAGAAGCCGTAGATCTCGCGGCCGTTGCGCACGGCGATGGTGGGCCGCACCACCACCGTCTGCGACAGGATGCGGCCGTAGTAGCCGTGGTCGCGGCCGAAGCTGAAGATGAGGTTGGCGTGCCGCTTGTCGGTCATCGCCACCCGCGGGTTGTCGTCGAGCCGCTTCATCACCTCGTCCTTGTCCATGTCGCGGCTCATCACCATGTGGAACCACATGGAGTGCATGTACTGGGTGTTGAGCTTGACCGCCGAGGAAAAGAGGTCGAGGTCCTTGCCGAGGGTCTTGAACAGGTGGTTGGCGTCGCGCGCGTGATGGGTGCCGAACTCGGCGTCGTCGTGTTTGCCCACCTGCGGTGCCGGGATGTAGCTGTCGCTCTGGGTGATGTCGTTCGCCCGCCGCATGCAGACGAAGATGGCGCGCCCCAGGCAGAAGCCGCCATCGCCCTCCTCGCAGAGAGTGCGGATGAGCGTCGTCATGTTGTGGGTGTTGCACGACACCACCTGGATGAAGCGGTCCTCGCCGGGCACCAGCGCCTCGTCGTTGACGCCGCGGGCGTAGGGCTTGCCGAAGCCGAACTCGCTGCCCTGGGCGATGAACCCCATGGGGCCCGAGAGGTGCTGGTAGCACTCTTCCTTGGCCTGGTTGCCGGCCGGCGTGCAGTCCATCACCACGGTGGCGCGCTCGAGCGCCTCCTTGGCGCCGAAGCTCACCTGGTGACCGAGCTTCTCGAAGTCGTCGCGCCGCTCCTCGTCGGTGGCGAGCTTGGCGCCGCGCGCCATCAGGTGGTTGAGCTTGGCGCGGTCGGCGGCCAGCGGCGTGCGCTTGTGGAAGGTGACCTCGTCGACGCCGAGCTTGTCGCGGAAGTCGGTGAACAGGCCGATCAGCGGCTCGCCGATCGTGCCGGTGCCGACGATGTGGACGATCTTCTTCACTCTTCCGCCCCGCCCCACTTCTTGCCCCCCCGCCACTCGGGGTCGCGGTTGGCGAACTCATCGAGGTCGCGGGGCACCTCGACGAGGGTGCGCGTGACGTTGGCGTCGCAGGTGTCGTTCTCGCACTCGAAGGTGTAGACGTTCCATTCCTCGCGTCGGGAGAACGACGCCAGGGTCTGGTAGGTGCCGCAGTTGCCGCACTTGATCGAGATGTTACGGATGTTGATGGTGCTCGACATAGGAGCGGAGCATAGACCGGGCCGGCCAGGGGTCCGGCGCGCGGCCGACAATACCCCCCAATGTAGGGCTCGGACCTACAAATTTGGCTGTGACCTATGCCACTACGCAGCCAGAATCCCGTCCGCTACAGTGGGTAGGTGCAACGGGTCCTCATTGTCTGCCTGCTTCTGCTCCCCCTGGGGGCGGTCGCCCAGCAAGCCCCCGGCGGGCGGCCACCGGCCCCCGCCGGAGCGGCTGCTACGCCCGCGCCGCCGAGCGACCAGGTCCCGCCCGAGCTCGTCCCCTACACC
>DASYUP010000524.1:0-3834 GCA_036001185.1 Thermoanaerobaculia bacterium | reverse complement strand
CGCCCCCTGCCCCTGGAGGGGCAGGGGGTCGGGGGGATAGGGGTGGGACGCAAATCAGCCATCCTGGATCGCGAGATCCTCGAATGGCGGCGTGCCGGGGACCTGCAGCGTCACCGCCTTCACCTCCGGGGGCGGGGCGGGGAACTTGATCCACAGCAGGTAGCTCTCGGTCGGCTCGAGGGTGTCGTACCAGCGGTCGGCCCACCCCGAGCGCAGGGCCGCGATGTAGGTCCCCTTCTCGTCGCGCAGCACCTCGTACTTCTTGGCGTTGCCGGTGTCCATCAGGTAGGTCTCGTCGTACTTGACCTCGACCTGGCGCTTGTCGGGGCCGCCGTTGCGCAGCCGCACCTTGGCGGTCAGGGTGTTGCCCTTGCGCCGGAACTCGAGGACCTCGGCGACGACGCCGGCCCAGTTGGTGTCCTGGCTGGCGATGACCTGGGCCGGCGCTCCGGCCGCCGGTGCGCCCGCCACGCCGCCGGCGGGCGCCGTGGCGGCGGCGACCGGCGGCTGCTCGGCCGGTGCGGGGGCGTTGGCGGCCGGCGCGGCGCCGACACCGTTGGCCGCCGGCGCGGGGGCCGGCGCGGCCTCGGGCGGCTTCGAGCAGGCGACGAAGAGCAGGGTGGGTAGCAGCGGCCAGGTCAGCCGCAGGGAGGGAAGCAGGCGGCGCGTCATGGGCACCTCCGGGTCGTCTGGGCGAGATCCTACGCTACCCGACGTTAAGATACGGAATCGCCATGCTGCAGGAGACCGCTTCGCTCGCCACCCTGCTGGGCGCCCGCAACCCCGGCACCCCCCTCGAGCTCGACTGGCTGCGCTCGGTGCAGGTCAACAAGAGCGCCGTCGAGCGGCGGGCCGCCACCCTCACCACCCGCCGCACGGTGAAGAAGGCCTGGCAGGCCGCCTGGCTGCTCCACGCCGTGCGCTGCATGGACCTGACGACGCTCTCCGGCGACGACACTCCCGGGCGGGTCGAGCGGCTGTGTGCCAAGGCGCGCTCGCCGGTGCGCCGCGACCTGCTGGCCGACCTCGGGGTTCCCGACCTGCATCTCACGGTGGCGGCGGTCTGTGTCTACCACCGCTTCGTGGCCACGGCAGTCAAGGCGCTCGCCGGGTCGGGGATCCCGGTGGCGGCGGTGTCGACGGGTTTCCCGGCCGGCCTCTCGCCCTTCGAGCAGCGGCTCGCCGAGATCCACGCCTCGGTGGCCGCCGGCGCCGAGGAGATCGACATCGTCATCACCCGCGCCCACGTGCTCACCGGCGACTGGCCGACCCTCTACGACGAGGTGCGCGCCTTCCGCGCCGCTTGCGGCAAGGCACACCTCAAGACCATCCTCGCCACCGGCGAGCTGGGCACCCTGCGCAACGTGCACCGGGCGGCGCTGGTGTGCATGATGGGCGGCGCCGACTTCGTCAAGACCTCGACCGGCAAGGAGGCGCAGAACGCCACCCTGACGGTGTCGCTGGTGATGGTGCGCGCCATCCGCGAGTACTTCGAGCGCACCGGCTTCCGCATCGGCTTCAAGCCGGCGGGGGGAATCTCGCAGGCCAAGGACGCCCTCGCCTGGCTCATCCTCATGCGCGAGGAGCTGGGGCGCGAGCACATGGAGCCGGCGCTCTTCCGCTTCGGCGCCAGCAGCCTGCTCGCCGACGTCGAGCGGCAGCTCGAGCACTTCGTCACCGGTCGCTACTCCGCCTATCACCGCCATCCGGTCGCCTGACCACCCGCGCCGTGAACCTGAAACAACTCGCTAGCAGCCCGACGAGGGTGGTCATCGCGAGGGTGCGCAGCACCCGTGGCGATCTCGGCGTCGAGATCGCATCGTCGCTGCGCTCCTCGCGATGACGGGGGAGAACCGCATGGCCAGCGTCGCCGACATCCTCACCACCCTCGACTATGGACCGGCGCCCGAGGCCGCCACCCCGGTGGAGGAGTGGCTCGAGCGCCACGGCCGTCGCTTCGACCTCTTCATCGGTGGCAAGTGGACGAGGGCCAAGAGCGGGGAGTCCTTCGACACCTTCAGCCCCGCCAACGGCAAGGTGGTGGCCGCCGTCGCCCAGGCGGGCGAGAAGGACGTCGACGCCGCGGTGAAGGCGGCGCGCAAGGCGCTCCCCGGCTGGCAGGCGCTGTCGGGGCATGCGCGGGCGCGCCACCTCTACGCCCTCGCCCGCGGGCTGCAGCGGCGGGCCCGCGTCTTCGCCGTGCTGGAGACGATGGACAACGGCAAGCCCATCCGCGAGACGCGCGACATCGACGTGCCGCTGGTGGCCCGCCACTTCTACTACCACGCCGGCTGGGCGCAGCTGCTGGAGAGCGAGCTGCCGGGCTACGTGCCGGTGGGCGTCGTCGGACAGGTGATCCCCTGGAACTTCCCGCTGCTGATGCTGGCCTGGAAGGTGGCGCCGGCGCTCGCCTGCGGCAACACGGTGGTGCTCAAGCCGGCGGAGTTCACGCCGCTCACCGCCCTCGCCTTCGCCGAGCTCTGCCACGACGCCGGCCTGCCGCCGGGGGTGGTCAACATCATCACCGGCGACGGCAGCACCGGCGCCGCCCTCGTGCGTCACCCCGACGTCGACAAGATCGCCTTCACCGGCTCGACGGAGGTGGGGCGCGTCATCCGCGAGGCCACCGCCGGCAGCGGCAAGAAGCTGTCGCTCGAGCTGGGCGGCAAGTCCCCCTTCGTCGTCTTCGAGGACGCCGACCTCGACAGCGCCGTCGAGGGCGTCGTCGACGCCATCTGGTTCAACCAGGGGCAGGTCTGCTGCGCCGGCTCGCGGCTGCTGCTGCAGGAGGGCATCGCCGACGCCATGGTGCGCAAGCTCCGGGCGCGCATGGAGACGCTGCGCGTCGGCGACCCGCTCGACAAGGCGGTCGACATCGGCGCCATCATCGCGCCGGTGCAGCTGCAGAAGATCCAGCAGCTCGTCGAGCAGGGCAAGCAGGAGGGCGCGCAGTGCTGGCAGCCCTCGTGGGCGTGCCCCACCGACGGCTGGTTCTTCCCGCCGACGCTGTTCACCGGCGTCTCGCCGTCGTCGACCATCGCCCAGGTGGAGATCTTCGGGCCGGTGCTGGTGGCGATGACCTTCCGCACGCCGAGCGAGGCGGTCGAGCTCGCCAACAACATCCGCTTCGGTCTGGCGGCGAGCGTCTGGAGCGAGAGCCTCAACCTGGCCCTCGACGTGGCGCCGAAGATCAAGGCCGGCGTGGTGTGGGTCAACTGCACCAACCTGTTCGACGCCGCCGCCGGCTTCGGTGGCTACCGCGAGAGCGGCTTCGGCCGCGAGGGCGGGCGCGAGGGCCTCTTCGAATACATGAAGCCGGCTTACGAGAAGAAGCTGCCCGCCTACGACGACGAGCACTTCGCCCTCCCCGAGCCGACGGCGGAGCCGGCGACGAGCGGCGCCTCTGGATCGGAATCAGCACGGCTGCCGGCCATCGACCGCACGCCGAAGATGTACATCGGTGGCCAGCAGGCGCGGCCCGACGCTCCCTACGTCCTGCCGGTGGTCGATGACGCCGGTCGCCGCGTCGGCGAGGTGGGGCACGGCAACCGCAAGGACATCCGCAACGCGGTGGAGGCGGCGCGCAAGGCCGAAGCGTGGTCGAAGGCCACCGCCCACAACCGCGCGCAGGTGCTCTTCTACGTCGCCGAGAACCTCGCCGCGCGCGGCGACGAGCTGGCGGCGCGGCTCGCCGGGTGGACGGGGGCCGGCCGCAAGGGGGCCCGTCGCGAGGTGGAGGCCACCCTCGAGCGGCTCTTCCACTGGGCGGCGTGGGCCGACAAGTACGACGGCGCCGTGCACCACACGCCGTTCCGCAACGTCACCCTGGCGATG
>DASYUP010000523.1:0-2772 GCA_036001185.1 Thermoanaerobaculia bacterium | reverse complement strand
CCGTCGCCGCCGGCACCCACCTGCTGCTGATCACGCGGCCGGGCTACACGCCTGCGATGCGCGTGGTGGTCACCACGGCCGGGCGTGGCGCCGACGTCTTCGATCCTCGCTTGACGCCCGCGGGCTCGTTCGCCTCCGTCACGAACGCAGGTGGTGAGGTGGACGGGCCGCACGGGTTACGCCTCGCAGTGCCGCCGGGAGCGCTCGCCGCCACCACCGACATTTCCGTGACCGCTCTCGAGGAGCAAGGCCTGCCGGCGCTGCTTCCCTACGGCTGGTCGCCGCAAGGCGCGGCCTGGATTACCTTGCGCTCCGGAAGCCTCGCTGCACCGGCGACGCTGGCCCTGCCTGTGGAGGCACCCAACGGCGTCGAGCTCGCGCTCGTCAAGCTCGACCTCGGCACCCTGCTGTGGAGGTTCCTCGGCCCGGCCACGGTCGCGAACGGCGCCGTCGAGGTGCCGGTGGCGAGCGACGGCAGCTATGCGGCGCTGCTCGCAGACGAAGGCGCTTCGGCGCCGCCGGCGCCCGTGACCGGCAGCCCGCTCGGGTCCGCTCCGGCGCCGCCAGTCACTGCGGTGACGGCGGCGACGATCGCCTTCGCGCCAGCGGTCGTGCTGCCGGCGCAGCGGAGCGTCGCGACGGTGGGCTACACGGCCTCCGAGGGCGTCGCCAGCGGCATGCCGCTGACGATCAGGGTGCGCGAAGAGCTCACGCTGCTCGACGGCACGGTGCGGCGGGAGGCGCCCTACGAGGCCGACCTCGTGCTCTACCACAGCTTCGAGCACGCGCCGCGATCGCGGTTCGGCCTGGTGCCGTCGAGCGCGGCCCAGACCACGCCGGTGAGCATGGGCGCCGAGGACGTCACGGTCTCCCCCTACGAAGGCGGCACGCTCCAGGGCAACGTGTTGGGCGCCGCCGGCGGCGTGGTCGGCACGGCCGAAGGGGACCGCGTCGAGGTGCCGGCGGGCGCTCTCGCCGAGCCCACCGCGGTGACTCTCTCCCGTCAGTCGACAGCGTCCTTGCCGCAGCCCGTGCCTTCGGGAACCGAGCTGATCGGCGTGCTGGCGCTCGACTTCGGCGGCCGCGAGCTGGCGCTTCCCGCCGGGCTCGCCTTCGAGCTGGGGACGGCGCCGTCGAGCGGCGCATCGGGGCTCCTGCTCGAGCTTGTCGAGGTTGGGGGCAGTGACCTCTATCGCGCCGTCGCCGCTCTCACTCCCACCTCCACCGGCTGGGCTACGGCGCCCATCGACCCGGCGGACCTGCCCTGGCCGGGCGTGCGCCACGGCGGCCGCTTCGCGCTGGTGCGGCTGCTCCAGCCGGTAGGCTTCTTCCGCGGCCGGGTCTTCGGCGCCAGCGGCTCGCCGCTCTCCGGCACCGTGGTGCGCGGCAGCGCCGCCCAGTGGGTGGCGATCGCCGCCGAGGACGGTCGCTACGTGCTGCCCTCGCCGCTCGGCTCGGTGAGCGTCACCGGCGAGCACTTCGCGACCGGCCAGACGGGGGCGGCGACGGCGGCGATCGCCCAGGCCGGTCAACGCGTCGACCTCGACCTCCAGCTCGGCCGCATCGGCCCGCAGGTCGTCGCCACCACTCCTGCCGACGGCGCCACGAACGTCATCGCCGGCATCCAGCCCACGGTGCGCTTCAGCAAGCCGGTGGATACCGCCAGCCTGGCCGGCGGCATCCGTCTGCTCGAGGAAGGGGAGCGCGAGGTCGCCATCACCTTCGCGCGCCAGGGCGACCTCGTCACCGTCACCCCGCGGGCGACGTTGCGCCCCGGAACCGCCTTCGAGCTGCGCATCGGCAACGGCGTGCGCGACCTCTCGGGAACGCAGCTGGCCTCGCCGGTGGTGGTGAGGTTCACCACCCGCCAGCCAGTGGTGAGCGACGGCATCGACCTCGCGCGCATCCACCTCGTCGAGCCGAACGCCAGCGGTCAGGCGCGCATCCTCGGCCGTCCCGGCGCGGTCCCCCACGACGCGGCGGTCTTTGCCGAGAACACCTCCCGGCTGGCCTCGACGGTGACAGTGGAGGCGGCGGCCGACGGCAGCTTCGAGCTCTCCGTCGAGGCCGGCCTGGGCGACACCGTGCTGCTGCACGTGCTGCTCAGCGGTGCCAACGAGGTGGTCGTGGCGCTGGGCCCGTTCATGACCGCCGACTTGCGTAGCGCCTTCGTCGACGCACGCGAGGCGCGGTTCACCACCGGCGATGGCATCGCGGTGGTGGTGCCGGCCGGCGCCTTCGAGTCGGCGGCCGTCGTCACCTTGACGCCGCGCGCACCGGCGCAGGTGGCGGTGACGGCACCCAGCGCCTTCAATCCGGTGTCCGGGTTCGATCTCTCCTTCGGCGGTGTCTCCGCCAGCAAGCCGCTGCAGATCGCGGTGCCCGCCCCCGCCGGTGCCGCTGTCGGTCGCTATCTGCTGGCGCGGGTGGTCGACGTGCTCGGCGAGCGCCGCTGGATGATGCAGGACTTGATGCGCCTCGCGGCCGGTGCAATCACCACCGAGGAGGCGCCGCAGGGGGCGGCGCAAGCCGCGGCGCTGCCGGTGAAGGCGGCGACGACGGACGCCGGTGCGCAGGTGCTCGCCAAGGAGGCCGCGGTGCGGCCGAAGGAGTACGTGCCGGGGGCGGCGGTGCCGGGCAGCTACCAGGTCTGGTACAGCCCGCTGGGGCTCTCCTTCATCGCCATGCCGTTCGTCGCCGAATTCGAGGCGGCGATCGAGATCGAGCCGCTGGGCATGGTGGCGGTGATCAACCGCGAGATCCAACGGCTCC
>DASYUP010000522.1:0-3448 GCA_036001185.1 Thermoanaerobaculia bacterium | reverse complement strand
AGCGACATCTATTCCGAGCAGTATGAAGGGATTACGGGCAGCACCGCCGAACAGAGGCGGCAGGCCCTGACGCAGATCCTCGACGACGCCCTGGCCCGCCCGGAGGTGCGCGTGGTCGCTGCCCGCCAGCTGCTCGACTGGCTGCGCAGCCCGGCGCCGCTTTCCGGCCGTCCCTAGCCCAGCTCGGGAAAAGGGGGAGCCGGCGAGGCCGTCCTCGTAGTAGGTTGCTGCCACCACCCGAGTCCATCGGAGCGAGGAGGGAACCATGGCGAAGAAGCCCGCTGCGAGGAAGAAGTCCGCGGCAAAGGGGAAGGCGACCGCGAGGCCGAAGCCCCTGGCGAAGGCCAGGCCCCAGGCGAAGCCGAAGCCGGCCGCCAAAGCGAAGGGCGGGGCTCGGCCGCTGGCCGCGGCCCGACCGGCGGTGGCACGGCCGAAGGCGGCCCCGAAGCCGCGGGCGGCGGCCGCCACCAAGGCCGCCAGACAGCCGGTGCTGGCGGCTGCCACCGGGACGCGGCCGATCTTCCCGCGCCAGCAGCCCGAGACGCTGCGCCTGCGGGGCCTTTCCGCCGGCCTCACCGTGGACGACCTGGCGCGCAGCATGCGTTTCTGGGTCGACGGCCTCGGCTTCTACGTCAAGGAGCGCTGGGAGCGCAACGGCGTGCTGGGGGGCGTCAGCCTGGTTGCCGGCGGCTGCGAGGTCAACCTGTCGCAGGACGACTGGGCGAAGGGGCGCGGCCGTCTCAAGGGGGTGGGCGTCCGTCTCTACGCCGAGGCCACCGAGGACCTCGGCGCGCTCGCCGAGCGGGTGCGCCGGCGCGGCGTGCCAGCCGCCGGACCGGTGGTGGCGCCCTGGGGAGCGCGGGTGCTCCACTTCAACGATCCCGACGGCTTCCAGCTCACCATCTTCCAGGACATGGGCGGCTGATGGCCTACGTCGACCGGCTGCTGGCGCCCGGCGAGACGGTGATCCATCGCACGCGGCGCCACTGGGTGGTGCTGCTGCAGTGGGTGGGGAGCGCGGCGGTGCTGGTGGTGCTCGGCCTGCTGATGGCCGGGCTGTTCAGATTCCGGTTCCATGACCCCACAACCGTCAGCGCCGCCTGGGTGGGCGTGGCGCTGGCGCTCATCGGCCTGCTGGTGGCCCTGCCGGCCTGGCTGCGCTGGGAGAACGAGGTCTACCTGGTGACCGACCGGCGGGTGATTCGCGTCGAGGGGGTCTTCCGCAAGCAGGCGCTCGACTCGGGCCTCTCCAAGGTCAACGACGTGCGGCTGACGCAGACGCTACCCGGCCGCCTGCTCGGCTACGGCACGCTGGAGATCATCACCGCCAGCGAGAGCGGCATCAACCGGCTCGACTACCTACCGAGCCCGCTGGCCTTCAAGAAGGCGATGATGACGGCGACGGAAGGCGGCCGGAGCGGCAGCGCGCCGGCGGTCGAGCAGGCCGCCGCGGTTGGCGGCGCGGCGCCGCGCGCGTCGGCCCGCCGCACCGCCGCCGACCGTCTGGCTGAGCTCGACGAGCTGCGCCAGCGCGGTCTGGTGAGCGAGGAGGAGTACCGGGCCAAGCGGGCCGCGATCGTCGACGATCTCTGAAAAGCAGGCCCTGGCGCGCCCGCAGCCGGGCGGGTCCCGATTGCCGCGGTAGGGCCAGAGGTGGTGCGCATGAAGTATCGCGGATGGCTGGTTGGCGTCGCCGTGCTGCTCGCGGGCTCGGCTCACTCTCAGGCTCGCGCGAGCAAAGACGGGGGCGGGAGTGGGGCCGCGTCGTTCGATGGCGCCCGCATCGAGAGGCTCACGGGCGCGAAGGGCACGCTCGATGCTCGCGAGCAGGTGTTCAAGGTCAGCGTGCCGCGGAGCGACCTGGCAGTCCGGGTGGCTGGCGCCAGGATGACGCCGCGGCTCGGGCTCACTTCGTGGGCGGCGTTCCACCCGGTCGGCAGCCAGGCGATGGTGATGGGCGACGTGGTGGTGCTAGCGGGCGAGGTCGACCCGGTCATGTCCGCCGCGCTCGACGCCGGGCTCGAGGTGACCGGCCTGCACAATCACTTCCTCGGCGACGAGCCCAGGGTCATGTTCCTGCACCTCGGCGGCCACGGCGACCTCGACGGCCTTGCCACCGCGGTCGGCAAGGTGTTCGCCGCTCTCGCCGCGGCGCGGGGACGTTTGCTGCCGACGGTGGACGTCGACCCGGCGAGAAGCGCGCTCGACGCGACGGCGCTGGCCCGGCTGCTCGGCGCCAGCGGCGAGCTGGCAGATGGCGTTTACAAGGTCACCATCGGCAGGAGCACGCGGATGCATGGCGAAACGCTGGGGGCGGCGATGGGGGTCAACACCTGGGCCGCTTTCGCCGGCAGCGCGCAGCAGGCGGTGGTGGACGGCGACTTCGCGATGGACGAGGCCGAGCTGCAGCCGGTGCTCAAGGCGCTTCGCCGGGCGGGCATCTCGGTGGTGGCCATCCACAACCACATGACGGGCGAGGACCCGCGAGTGGTGTTTCTCCACTACTGGGGCGCCGGCCCCGCTGCCGAACTCGCCCGCGGGCTGCGCTCGGCTCTCGACGCGCAGGCCGCCGTCCGCTAGGGAAACGACCGGACCCACCCACAGCAGGTCCCGCTCGATGAAACCCTGGAAGGCTCTCGTCTGGCCGGCCTGCGCGCTGGCGACCGGGTACGTGTCGATGGCAGCGTCGCCGCTGGGAGCCGCGGATGCGCCCCACCGGCTGCTCGTACCCACCCTTGCCGGGGTAACGATCGCTCTCGACGGGAAGCTCGACGAGCCCGCCTGGCAGCAGGCGGCCGAGATTCCCGAGCTGACGCAGCATGAACCGGAGCCGGGCGCGAGCAGCGAGTTTCGCACCCGGATCCTCCTCTTCACCGATGGCGAGAGCCTACTCCTGGGCTACGACTGCTACGACCCGGAGCCCGAGAGGATCGCGACCCACGCGCTGCAGCGGGATGGCAGCGTGGAGGGGGACGACTCGGTGGACTTCGTGCTCGACACTTTCGGCGACCGCAGCACTGCCTACTGGTTCCTGGTGACCGCCGGCGGCGCGCGAGCCGACGGGCTGGTGAGCGCGACCAACGGCGGCTTCCCCTCGCTCGACTGGGACGGCGCCTGGAACGCCGTCGCGCGGCGGACGACAACGGGTTGGTCCGCCGAGGTCGTGGTGCCGGCGCGCACCCTGCACTTCCGTCGCGGCACGGATGGGTGGGGGTTCAACATCGCCCGCCAGGTCGCGCGTCAGCAGCTGGTGCTGAGGTGGACGGGCATCCCGCACGACGCCAACTTCTTCGACCTGCAGAATGCCGGCCTCCTCGACGGCCTAGGGGGCATGAGGCAGGGCCTCGGCCTCGCCGTGGCACCCTTTGCCGTGGGCCAGCGGAGTCGCGAGCGACCCGCCTCATCGGTAACCAGCGGCCATGCGGGAGCCGACGTCTCGTACAGCTTC
>DASYUP010000521.1:0-4286 GCA_036001185.1 Thermoanaerobaculia bacterium | reverse complement strand
GTCGATGTCGACCTACGCGCAGCAGTTCATCCAGCAGCTCGAGCGGCCGCCGGTGGAGACGCTCGAGCACCTACTGCCGGCCGTGGCGCTGCAGGCCGGCAACCCGGTGCGCAACGCGCGCGCCACGGTGGGCACGCTGACCGAGGCGCACGACCTGCTGCGTCTCGTCTACACCTACCTCGGCGAGGTCGACTGCGCGCGCGGCTGCGGGCCGGCGCGGGCGTGGGCGCCGCAGGCCGCCGCCGACGCCCTGGCGGCCGGCCTCGCCGGCCCCGACGTGCTGCTGGTGGCGCCGCTGCCGCGGCCGCGTGAGCGCGCCGACGACAAGCTGCAGGAGCTGGTGCGGCAGGGCTACTTCCGCGTGCTGCGCGCCGGCGCGGTGGCGCGCCTCGAGCCCGGCGATCCCTGGCCGGCCGCCGAGGACCCGCTGCCGCTCGTGCTCGGTCGTTTCCGCGCCGAGCCGGCAGCGCTGGCGCGCCTCGCCGGAGCGGTGGAGGAGGGGTATCGCCTCGCCCGCGGCCGTGTGCTGGTGCTACGCGGTGACGCGCCGGGCGACCCGCTGCTGCACCTCGGCGAGGAGCTCGGCTGCCCGCGCTGTGGCGAGGCGGCGCGGCGACCGGAGGCTGCCCTCTTCTCCTTCAACTCGCCGCTCGGTGCCTGCCCCGAGTGCAGCGGCTTCGGCCGCATCATCGGCATCGACCGCCAGCGCGTGATCCCGGACCCCGGCAAGAGCCTGGGCGAGCGCCCGTTCGCCCCCTGGAACACGCCCTCCTACGAGGAGCACTACCCGCCGCTGCTCAAGGCGTGCAAGAAGCGCAAGGTGCCGCTCGACGTACCCTGGCAGCAGCTCCCCGCCGCGGTGTGCGAGTGGATCTGGCGCGGCGACCGCGGCTTCACCGGCCTCGCGGAGTTCTTCGCCTGGCTGGAGTCGCGCACCTACCGTGTGCACGTGCGCGTGCTGCTCGCCCGCTACCGCGGCTACTACCCGTGTCCCACCTGCGGCGGCGCGCGGTTGCAGCCGGAGGCGTTGCGCGTGCGCTTGCACGCCCGCACGCTGCCCGAGCTGCTGGCGCTGTCGGTCGAGGAGCTGCGGCGCTGGTTGCCGCAGCAGGCCTGGACGGCGGCCGAGCGGGCACGCGGCGAGCACCTGCTCGACTCGCTGGCTCACCGCCTCGAGGTGCTGCACCGCGTGGGGCTCGACTACCTGACCCTCGACCGCGCCGCCCGCACGCTCTCCGGCGGCGAGGCCCAGCGCATCCAGCTGGCGGCGGCGCTGGGGTCGGGGCTCACCGGCACGCTCTACGCCCTCGACGAGCCCACCATCGGCCTGCACGCGCGCGACAGCCGCCGCCTGCTCGGCCTGCTGCACGACCTCTCGAAGCGCGGCAACACGGTGGTGGTAGTGGAGCACGACCCGGCGGTGATCCGCGGCGCCGACTATCTGCTCGAGCTGGGCCCCGGCGCCGGCGAGGCGGGCGGCAACCTGGTCTTCGCCGGCAGCCCGCAGGAGCTGCTGCGTAGTGGCGACACGCTCACCGCGCGGCACCTGCGTCGCAGCGGCGCGCAGCTGGCGCGGCGCCACGTGGCCCGCCGGCGGCAGGAGCGGGGAGCACGACCGGAGGAGGACTGGGCCGACCATCCGTGGGTGGAGATCCTCGGCGCCCGCGCCCACAACCTGCAGGGCGTCGACGTGCGCTTCCCACTCGGCGCGCTGGTGGCGGTCACCGGCGTCTCCGGCTCGGGCAAGTCGACGCTGGTCGAGGGCGTGCTCCACGAGGGGGCGCGGGCGCGCCGCGGCGACCCCGACGCCGAGCCGCTCGCCTGCGGCGAGCTGCGCGGCCTCGAGGCGGTGGCGGAGGTGCTGCTCGTCGATCAGCGCCCGCTCGGGCGCTCCTCGCGCTCCAACCCCATCACCGCCATCGGCGGCTACGACGAGCTGCGCCGCATGTTCGCCGCCGCGCCGGCGGCGAAGGCGCGCGGCCTCGGCCCCGGCCACTTCTCCTTCAACCTCGACCTCGGCCGCTGCGCGGATTGCAGCGGCACCGGCAGCCAGGAGGTGGACCTGCAGTTCCTCGGCACCATGGAGGTGATTTGTGAGCGCTGCCAGGGGCGCCGCTTCCGCTCCGAGGTGCTAGCGGTGCGGGTGCGCGGCCGCGACCTCGCCGAGACCCTCGAGCTCACCGTCGACCAGGCGCTCGTCGAGCTCGCCGACCAGCGGGGGCTGGTGCGCAAGCTGCGGCTGCTCGAGCAGGCGGGCCTCGGCTACCTGCAGCTGGGGCAGCCGACCTCGACGCTCTCGGCGGGCGAAGCGCAGCGGCTCAAGCTCGCCGCCTTCCTGCGCGAGGGCAAGGGCGCCGTCCGCCGCGGCGGCGCGCGCGCCTCGCGCCGGCTGCTGCTCTTCGACGAGCCCACCACCGGGCTGCACCTCTCCGACATCGCAATGCTCTACCGCTCGCTGCGGCGGCTGGTGCAGCGCGGCGACGGGGTCGTCGTGGTGGAGCACCAGCTCGATCTCATCGCCCGCGCCGACTGGATCGTCGACCTCGGACCCGGCGGCGGCAGTCACGGCGGCCGGCTGCTCTGGTGCGGCCCCCTGCAGGGGTTCCTCGACGAGGGGGAAGGGCCCACCGCCGACGAGCTGCGGCATCACCTCGGCTGGGAACCACGGCGGCGGCTGGCCGGCCGTCGCGCCGCGCTCCCCGAGCTGGCACCGGCGGCCGGCGCCTCCGGCTAGGGTGCACCTCGCGAGGGCTCGTCTCGCCCGTTGTCTTGTCGCGGTTGGCTCGTCGCGACGCCGCCTGAGCCTGATATATCCTGTCGCGCAAACCCTGCGAGGAGAACGGCCATCGGCGACAAGTGGACGTACGCGCTCGAGCTCGAGGGCCGTCGCGTCGAGCTCGGGGAGGGAGAGGCGACCATCGGTCGCAGCCGCTCGTGCACGATCACGCTGCGCGACCCCAGCGCCAGCCGCAACCATGTGCTCATCTCCGTCAAGCCCGGTGAGGTGCGCGCCCGCGACCTGCAGTCGAGCAACGGCACCTACCTCAACGGCGAGCGTCTGACCGGCGAGCGGATCGTCAACGAGGGGGATCGCATCACCATCGGCGAGACCGACATCGTCGTGCGCATCGAGGCTCCCGCCCGCGAGGAGGTGGGAGCGACGGTGCGGCTCGACGAGGCGAAGCTGCAGTGCCCCGCCTGCGGCGCCGAGCTGCCGGTACATGCCGAGTTCTGCGCCCGCTGCGGGCATCGGCTCGGCGGCGAGGCGGTCGCCTCGGGAACGACCGTCTTCGAGACCGCCGGCGCTCCCGGCCCGGCCAGCGCGCCGGCACTGCCGCCGCCGCCGCTGCCCCAGGGGCCGGCACGCACCGAGATCTACCGCGAGGCGCAGCCGGTGGCGCCGGCGCCTCCACCTTCGCCGGCGGGGATCTCTGACCGCACGCTGCACGAGCCGCTCGAGGTCCCCGGAGGAGGCGAGCTGCTGCCATCGCTCGAGGACGAGGCATTCCGCACCCCGCCGGTGCCGGCGCTGCCGGTCACCCCGTCGCCGTCACGGAGCGCTCTGCCGCCGCCGCCGCGACCGGCAGCGTCGCCCCAGCCACCAGTCGGCGGCGCGGTGCCGGCGCCGGCTCCCGGTCAGGCGGCGGGGCGCTTCGCCGGTTTCTGGATCCGGCTCGCCGCCACGCTGGTCGACTGGCTGTGGATCACCGCCGTCACCGTCGCCCTGACGCTCCCCTTCGGCGGCCCGTTGAAGCCCAACGGCAGCCTGGTGGCGGCGGTCGCCTCGGTGTTGCTGTGGATCGTCGTGCCGGTGCTCGGCTGGGGGATCTTCGGCGCCACTCCCGGCAAGGGGCTGCTGGGCCTGCGGGTCATCGGCGGCCGGCGCCGCCGCGGGCTGGGAATCCCCCTCGCCTTCCTGCGCCTGTGCGGGATGATGGTGAGCGGTGTGCTGCTCGGCCTCGGCTTCCTGATGATCGCCTTCACTCGCGACAAGCGCGGGCTACACGACCACCTCGCGGGGACCGCGGTCATCCGCCGGTAGGGTCGTCGCCGCGACCGCCGGAGTCGCCGCCGGCGGCGGGGCCAGGGCGGGCGACGGCGCCGCGGAGCTGGCGAGCCGCGCCAGCATGGCGGTGACGGCAGCCTCGGCTTGGCGCGCCACCTCGTCGCGGGCCGCCGCTGGCAGGCCCGCCGTCGGGATGGGCTCACCCACCATCACCTGCACGCGCCCCGGCCGCAGCCGTGGGCCCGGAGGCAGCACCGTGCCGGTGCCGTGGATCGCCACC
>DASYUP010000520.1:0-7137 GCA_036001185.1 Thermoanaerobaculia bacterium | reverse complement strand
TCGACGATGCCGCGGGTGACGGTGGCGACGCCCGAGAGGTGGCCTAGCACATTGAGCGCCACGCGTTCGCCGGTGAGGATGGCGCGCGCCGGCCCGGCGACGTTGGCGAGGACGGCGCCGGCCTCGACCAGCGCGCCGTCGGCGACGACCGCCGACACCTTGACCTCGGGGTCGACGAGGGTGAAGGCGCGCGCCGCCACCTGCAGGCCGGCGATGCAACCCGGCCGGCGTGCGACGATGCGGCCGTCGAGGCGCTCGCCCGGCGGCACCACGGCATTGGTCGTGAGGTCGCCGGCGAGGCCGAGGTCCTCCTCGAGGGCGCGGCGCAGGAGACGCTCGTACTGCAGGGGGTGCACGGGAAGAGCGATGGGAAAGGTCGCCACCGGCGGTCAGTCTCTCACGCGCGCCCTCTCTCTCACGGACGCTGGTGCGCGGCCCTGGCGACGCCTGTCGGCCGTGCTAGCCGGCCAACGCGGGCGCCCGCGCGGCGCCGAGCAGCTCCTCGGCCATGGCGACGCTGCGCCGCGCTGCGCCCACGTCGGCCGACGGATAGTCGCGCCGCCAGTGGGCGCCGCGGCTCTCCCGGCGCAGCAGCGCGGCCGCCGCCACCAGCCGCGCCACCTCCACCATGTTGCGCAGCTCGCCGCCGCCGGCGGTCGGCTTGCCGGCCATTCGTTCGAGCAGCTCGAGCGCCGCCGAGAGGCCGGCCTCGTCGCGCTCGACGCCGACCCGGTCCCAGAGCAGCTGCCGCAACCGTGCGCGCAGGGCGCCGCCACCGTTCGGCGCGGCAGGGGGGCGGAGTGCCGTAGGTGCCAGCGCCGCAGCGCGCACGTGGCGACGCAAGGCTTCCCCACCCGGCGGCGGTGGGGCGAGCGCCGCCACGTCCTCCCCCACCTCCGCACCGAACACCAGCGCCTCCAGCAGCGAGTTGCTGGCCAGGCGATTGGCGCCGTGCGCTCCCGTCGCGGCTACCTCGCCGCAGGCCCACAGCCCGCTCACCGAGGCGCGGCCGCGCAGGTCCACCGCCACTCCGCCCATGTGGTAGTGCGCCGCTGGCGTCACCGGCAGCGGCTCGCGGCGGGGGTCGAACCCTTGCTCGCGGCAGCGCGCGAAAACGGTCGGAAAGCGCTGTGGGAAGCGCTCGCCGACGGCCGCGCGGGCGTCGAGAAGCACCGGCTCGCCCGCCTGGCGGCGGCGGAAGATGGCCCGCGCCACCACGTCGCGCGGCGCCAGCTCGGCGAGCGGGTGCTCGGCGACCATGAAGCGCCGGCCGGCGCTGTCGAGCAGCACGGCGCCCTCCCCTCGCAGCGCCTCGGTGAGCAGCGGCAGCGGGTCGCGCGGTGCGGCAAGCGCCGTGGGGTGAAACTGCATGAACTCGAGGTCGGCGAGTCGCGCGCCGGCCCGCGCCGCCATGGCCAGGCCGTCGCCGGTCGCCTCGAGTGGGTTGGTGGTGAAGCGCCAGAGCTGGCCGATGCCGCCGGTGGCGAGCACCACGGCAGGCGCGGCGAGCAGACGCAGCTCGTGGCCACGCGGCCGCCGGTGGCGCACCAGGATGCCCACCAGCCGGCCGTCGTCCACCAGCAGATCCTCGGCGAAGGTCTCCTCGATCACCTCGATCCAGGGTGCCCGTCGCACCGCCGCCAAGAGGGCGCGCACCATCTCGGCGCCGGTGGCATCACCGCCCGCGTGCAGGATGCGCGACGCCGAATGCGCCGCCTCGCGGCCCAGCGAGAGCTCGCCCGCCGCATCGCGGTCGAAGCGGGCGCCGAGCGCCAGCAGCTCGCGGATGCGCTGCGGGCCGCGGCCGGTGAGCAGCTCGACGGCGGCCCCATCGGCGATGCCGCCGGCCACCGCCACGGTATCGGCGGCGTGCCGGCGGGGCGAGTCGCCGTCACCGAGCGCCACCGCCACGCCCCCCTGCGCCCAGTTGCTGGCCCCGCCGTCGCCCAGTCGGCGCTTGCTGACCAGCAGCACGCGAGGCTTCGCCGCCGAGCCGGCGCCCATGGCCAGGGCGGCCGCCAGGCCGGCGACCCCACCGCCCACCACCACCGCGTCGACCCGCATCACGGGCAGCAGCCGGTTCATCCCCGCCCCCCGCGGCCGACCGCCAGCATGCGATCGACCGCCGCCCGCGCGCGCGCCGCCATCTCCGGCGCCACCTCCACCCCGTGGGTCAGCGTCTGCAGCGAGCGCAGGACCTTGGGCAGCGTGATTCGCTTCATGTGCGGGCAGAGGTTGCAGGGGCGCACGAAGTCGATGGCCGGGTGAGCGTCGGCGACGTTGTCGCTCATCGAGCACTCGGTGACCATCACCACCCGCCGCCTGCCCGCGACGTCGAGGTGGTGGATCATTCCTGCCGTCGAGCCCACGTAGTCGGCCTCGGCGAGCACGTCGGGCGGACACTCGGGGTGGGCGAGGATGTACAGCGTCGGGTCGGCGGCGCGGTAGGCGCGCAGCTGCTCGCCCGTGAAGCGCTCGTGCACCTCACAGTGCCCCTTCCAGAGGATGAGCTGCACCCTGGTCTGCGTCGCCACCCACTTGCCCAGGTACTCGTCGGGGAGAAAGATGACGCGCTCGGCGCCGAGCGAATCGACCACCTCGACGGCGTTGGCCGAGGTGCAGCAGATGTCCGACTCCGCCTTCACCTCGGCCGAGGTGTTGACGTAGGTGACCACCGGCACGCCGGGATAGCGCTGCTTGAGCAGCCGTACGTCGGCGCCGGTGATCGAGGCGGCCAGCGAGCAACCCGCCAAAAGGTCGGGGATGAGCACCGTCTTCTCTGGCGACAGCACCTTCGCCGTCTCGGCCATGAAATGGACGCCGCACAGCACGATGACGTCGGCATCCGTCTTCGCCCCCCGCTGCGCCAGCGCCAGCGAGTCGCCGGTGATGTCGGCGATGCCGTGGAAGATCTCCGGCGTCTGGTAGTTATGAGCAAGGATGACGGCGTTGCGGCGTTGCTTCCACTCGGCGATGGCGGCGACGTAGGGGGCGTGGACCGCCCACTCGACGGGCGGCACGACGCGGCGCATGCGGTCGTAGATCGGCGCCAGGGCGCTGGCGAGCCCGGGTGTGAAGGGCGGCAGGGGAGTCAGCTCGGTGATGCTTATGCTCATTGTGAGTATATCCTTGGCCTTAAAAACCGCCGGCCTGGGTGTTCCCCCGCCGGCTGGCTTATGCTGCCAATGAGCATAACGCACTGTCAAGGGGGTCGATTCCATCCCCTGGGTACGCATTCCACCCCGATCCCCCCGACCAGGGGGCGCCCCCGCCCCTCACCTTGCATCGGCACCTTCACAGGTGTCGGCGCAGCGCTTGCCCCGACCGTCTGGGGTCGCTACCCGCGGAAAGCCCCCGGCAGTCCCACCCCCGGCGCCGGGCGCTCGCGCAGCACCTCGCGGCGGAAATGGAAGAGCTCGGCCGGTCGCCCACCGGTCGACAGCTCGCGGCGGCCGGTGCCTTCCACCAGCCCGCCGCGCTCCACCAGCCGGCGGAAGTTCTGCTTGTGCAGCCGCACCCCGGCGAGCGCCTCCACCACGCGCTGCAGTCGCGACAGCGTGAAGGTGCGCGGCAGCAGCTCGAAGACCACCGGACGGTACTTGAGCTTGCCGCGCACCCGCCCCAGCGCGGTGGCGAGGATGCGGCGGTGGTCGAGCGCCATGGGCCGGCCCAGCATCGCCCTCCCCTTCGGCGGCCCCTCGCCACGGTCGATCCACGCCTCGCGCACCAGGCCTGCCTCGTAGAGCAGCTCGTAGCGCTCGAGCACCCGCTCGGCATCCCACGGCGCGCCGAGGCCGAAGGCGAGATCGACCCGCTCGCCCCGGGCGGCCGCGCTCCCCTCGCCGCTGCCGCCGGTCTGCCGCGCCCAGCCGGCGAGGCCGCGGGCGATCGCTCGCTCCAGCAGCGGCGGCTTGCCTTCGCGCCAGTCCTCCCAGGGCAGGTAGCCGTAGACGTCCTGCCAGGTCGCACCCCCGGCGCCGGCCACCTCCTGCTCCTCGACGAGCGCCAGGTAGCCGGCGGAGACCACGCGCGGGCCCCCCTCGCGCTCGCGGGGATCGCGGAAGCGGTCGCCGAAGGTGTAGAGCTGCTCGACGTAGCCGAGCGGCAGGCCCGTCTGCTGCGCGACCCAGCCGCGCAAGCCCTTCTCCAGCGTCTGGTGCTGGACGGGGTCGAGAGGGCCGAAGGGGAGCGCGTCGGGCAGATCGCGGGCGCCCCGGCCGGCCGCCGCCTCACCGGGCGCCGCCAGCTCCTCGGGCGCCGCCAGCGCGTGGCCGGCGCGCTTGACGGTCAGCACCCGTGGCACCTCCTCGGTCACCGCCAGGATGACGGCGTTGAGCCCGAGCACGACCGGCGGCAGCTCGGCGGGGGCGCGCGGCCTCCTCAGGGAGCGAGGTCCTCGAATCGCTGGTTGAGGATCGGGTACTGCTCCCAGTCGCGGTAGTCGAAGTGCCACCACTCGTGCTCGTAGACGGTGAAGCCGTGGGCCTCCATCACCCGCCGCAGCAGGTCGCGACGGGCGCGCTCGGCGGCCGTGCCGCCGGAGTATCCCGGGCTCGCGCGCTCGCTCATCTCGTCATAGAGGCTCGGCATGGTCACCGGCTTGCCGCTCGCCAGCTCGTAGAGGGTGAGGTCGACGGCGCACCCACGGTTGTGCTTCGAGCCCTCGGCGGGATCGGCGACGAAGGTCTTCTTGTCGTCGGGCGTTGCCTCCCAGAAGATCTTCGTCACGTACCAGGGGCGGTAGGCGTCGTGCACCAGCACGCCGTATCCCGACCGGTGCAGCTCGGCGTTGGCCGCCACCAGGGCTTCGGCTGCCGGCCGCTGCATGAAGGCGCGGGCCTGCGTGTAGACGGGAGTGGAGAGGAAGTTGTCGGCGGTGGCGTAGCGGACGTCGAGATGGATCGTCGGGTCGAGCTTCACCAGCTCGACGAGGTCTGGGGCGCGCTTGCCGCTCTCCGCCGGCGGCTGGGCAGCGAGGGCCTCCCGCCGCAGCTCCTCGACCGGGCGCAGCGGCGTGAGGCGGAAGATCGCCGGCTGGCGGGCCGCGCAGGCGAGAGCCACCAGCAGCGCCAGCGCGGCGACCAGGGTCGGAAGACGGTGCGCGCGAGACACCCCGTGGAACGCTAACACGCTCGCGCCTGGCCGCTGGGCACCACGATGTGTAAGCTGCCCCGCCCCGAAGGGTCGTCAGGGAGGTGGTTCATGCACCTGCGCCGGTTGCTGCTCACGCTGGCCCTGCTTGCCGCCGCCCCGTCGGCGCCCCTGTCGAGTGCCCCCGACGCCCTGGCCGGCTACTGGACCGGCAACTGGGAGCGCGAAGGGGCGCTCCTGGGAGTGGCGTTCACCTTCTCCCTCTCCCCCGCCGGCTACACGGCGTCGTTCGACTCCGACGCGCTGCGCGTCATCGGCATCCCCCTGCGCGACGTGAGCGTCACCGCGGGCACCGTGAGCTGGAGGCTGGTCGGCGACGAGAGCACGACGGTCTTCACGGGCAAGCTGCATGACGACACGCTCGTGGGAACCTTCGAGGAGGGCAAGGCGCGCGGGACCCTCGCCCTCGCCCGCTCCCGCACCCCGCCACCGCGGCCGCGCGAGGAGGAGCTCGACTTCGCAAACGGCAACGTGAAGCTGGCGGGCACGCTGCTGCTGCCGGCCGAAGCCGGCCCGCATCCGGGGATCGTCTTCCTCCACGGCTCGGGGCCCGAAGCGCGCTGGGCGTCGCGCTTCCTGGCCACGCGCTTCGCCGAACGCGGCGTCGCGGCGCTCATCTACGACAAGCGGGGTGTCGGCGGCTCCACCGGCGACTGGCGTGCCGCCGGATTCGACGAGCTGGCCGGCGATGCGGCGGCCGCCGTGGCGGCGCTGCGCCGGCACCCAGGGGTCCTCGCCCAGAAGGTGGGCATCCACGGGCACAGTCAGGGAGGCATCCTGGCGTCGCTGGTGGCCGACGAGGGACGACCCCTACTGGCAGCTCGCACGGCGCATCGCCTCCTTTGACGCGCTCGCCCACTGGCGGCGAGTGCACCCCCCGGTGCTGCTCGTCTACGGCGAGGCCGACGAACGCGTGCCGGCGCGGCGCAGCGCGGCGGCGATTGCCTCGGCGTTGCTCGCCGGCGCAGAGCGCAGTGCGACAGTGCGGTTGTTCGCGGACGCCGACCACACGTTTCGCCTCGCCAGTCCGTCGCCCGGCTTTGCCTGGCCGCGGAGCGCCGACGGCTACCCGCAAGCGGTCATCGATTGGGTGCTCCACACGGTCGGCGCCGGCCATCCCGCGGATTGCTCCCTGGTCGTGACGCAGCCGCCTCGCCCGGCCGGTGCTACCCCTTGATCACGCCGATGGGCTCGAGGCGCGCCACCTTGCGCGCGATGCCCGCCCGCACCACCACGTCGACGACGTCGGCGACGTCCTTGTAGGCCTCGGGCATCTCCTCGGCCACGGTTGCCATGCCGGCAGCCATGACCACCACTCCCTTCGCCGCCAGCTCGTCGAGCAGGTTGCGTCCGCGCGCCTGCTTCTTGGCCTCGCCGCGACTCATCCGCCTGCCGGCGCCATGGCAGGCCGAGCCGAAGGTCTGCTCGTACGCCTTCTGCGTGCCGGCGAGCACATAGGAGTAGCGGCCCATGTCGCCGGGGATGAGCACCGGCTGCCCGGCCTCGCGGTAGGGGTGGGGCACCTGCGCGTGGCCGGGCGGATAGGCGCGCGTGGCGCCCTTGCGATGCACGCAGGCGCGGCGTCGCTCGCCGCCGATGTCGAAGGTCTCGAGCTTGGCGATGTTGTGGCAGACGTCGTAGACGACCTCGATGCCGAGCTGGTCGACCGGCGTCGCCAGCACGCGGGCGAAGCTCTCGCGCACCCAGTGGGTCATCACCTGGCGGTTGGCGAAGGCGAAGTTGGCCGCCGCCGCCATGCCGCCGAGGTAGCGCCTGCCCTCCGGCGAGGCGAGCGGCGCGCAGGCGAGCTGGCGGTCGGGCAGCTCGATGCCGTAGCGGCTGGCGGCGCCGAGCATGCCCTTGAGGTGGTCGGTGCACACCTGGTGGCCGAGGCCGCGCGAGCCGCTGTGGATCATCACCGTCACCTGCTCGCGGCGCAGACCGAAGGCGCGCGCCGCCGCCGCGTCGTAGATCTCCGCCACCCGC
>DASYUP010000519.1:0-4150 GCA_036001185.1 Thermoanaerobaculia bacterium | reverse complement strand
GAGGGGCTCGAGCAGCAGCTGCACGAGCTCGAGCGTCGCGAGCGCCACCTGCGGCTCGAGGAGGCCTACCTGTCGAGCCCCCAGCGGGTGGAGACGCGGGCCACCCGCGAGCTGGGGATGCGGCCGGCAGAGCTGCCGCAGCTGCTGTTCGCCGGTGCGCCGGCAGCCTCGAGCGCGGCTCCGCAGGTGCTGCCGGCCCTGCCGCCCCGAGGTGGCACGTGAGGGGTCGCGGCGCGCTGGCGGCCACGCTGACGGTGCTCTGGTTCGGCGCCGTGGCGGCGCGGCTTTACTGGCTGCAAGTCGAGCGGCACGACCACTACGCGAAGAAGGCGGCGGCGCAGCACCAGCGAGTGCTCGATCTCGAGCCGCCGCGCGGTACCATCTACGACGCCCGCGGCCGCGTGCTGGCGGTGTCGGTGGAGGTCGACTCCGCGTTCGCCGACCCGCAGCAGGTGAAGGACCCCAAGGGCACGGCGCGCCGCCTCGCCGCCGTGCTCCACCTCGATCGCCGCGCGGCGGCCGAGCTGCAGCAGCGGCTGTCGCGCGAGCGCGACTTCGTCTTCGTGGCGCGCAAGCTGGATCCGCCGCAGGCCGACGCGGTGCGCGCCCTCGCCCTGCCGGGAATCCACTTCCTGCGCGAGAGCAAGCGCTACTACCCGATGCGCGAGCTCGGCGCCCAGGTGCTCGGCTTCGTCGGCACCGACCACCGCGGCCTTGCCGGTCTCGAGGCGCACTACGACCGCGTCATCGCCGGCCGGGCCGGGCAGCGCACCGTGCTGCGCGACGCGCACCGCAACACCCTGCTGTCGCCGCGTCTCGCCTACGTCGAGGCGAGGCCGGGCGCCGATCTCCACCTCACCCTCGACGCCACCATTCAATACATCGTCGAGAAGGAGCTGGCGGCGGCGGTCGACAAGTTCCACGCCCAGGGGGGCACGGCCGTGGTGCTCGACCCCCAGAGCGGCGCCATCTTCGGGATGGCGACTCTGCCCGGCTTCGATCCCAACCGCTTCGGCGAGGCGTCATCGCATCGCTGGCGGGTGGGGGCGGTGACCGACACCTACGAGCCGGGCTCGACGTTCAAGATGGTCACCGCCGCCGCGGTGCTGGCACATGGGCTGCTCTCCCCCGACGACGTGCTGGACTGCGAGATGGGCGGCATCACGCTCGCCGGCGTGCTGATCCGCGACCATCAGGCGTACGGCCGGCTGACGGTCCGCCAGGTGCTCGCCAAGTCGAGCAACGTGGGGATCATCAAGCTCGCGCTGCTGCTCGGCGAGCAGCGGCTCTACGACCAGGTGCGGGCGCTGGGCTTCGGCGAGCGCACCGCCGTCGACCTGCCGGGCGAGAGCTCCGGCATCGTGCGGCCGCTGCGTGCCTGGTCGGCGCTGTCCAAAGCCTACGTCTCCTTCGGCCAGGAGGTGTCGGTGACGCCGCTGCAGCTCGCCCGCGCCATGGCGGCGGTGGCCAATGGCGGCCGCCTGCTGCGCCCGCACGTGGTGGCGGCGGTCGATGGCGAGGGGGGAGTGGAGTGGCTCGACGAGCCGTTCGGCCAGGGGCAGGCGCTCACTCCGACGGTGGCGGCGCAGCTCGAGGAGCTGCTCGCCGCGGTGGTCACCGAAGGCACCGGGCGGCAGGCCGCCATCGACGGCTATCCGGTGGCCGGCAAGACGGGCACGGCGCAGAAGGTGGTGGGCGGCCGCTACTCGCATCGCTACTTCGTCTCCAGCTTCGTCGGCTACGCGCCGATGGGGCGACCGCGGCTGGTGGGGCTGGTGAGCCTCGACGAGCCCTGGCCGGTCTACTACGGCGGCCAGGTGGCGGCGCCGGCCTTCGCCGCCATCGCCCGGCAGGTGCTGCTCTACTGGGGGGTACCGCCGCAGCCGTCGCTCGAGCCGCCGCCGCAACTGCCCACCGGGCCGGCGTTCGCGCCGCTGCCGGGCTTCGCCCTCGCTGGAGCGCCACCGCGCACGGTGCCGGCGCTGCCGCCGCTCGACGCCGGCGAGGGGGACGCGCTCGACGGGCCGGCCCCGGCGCTTTGGCTGGGGAGCTCCGGCGCCGAGTCCAACCGCGCCGCCGCCGCGGGCGCCGGCACCAGCGGAGGGCAGCACTGATGCGGCTCCCCGAGCTGGTCGCCGGCCTGCCCGTCGCCGGGGACATCGACGCGCCGGTCGAGGTCTCCGGCATCCAGCACGACTCGCGGCAGGTGGAGGCCGGCGACCTCTATGCGGCGCTGCCGGGCGCCCGCTACGACGGCCGCCGGTTCGCCCCCGATGCCGTCGCTCGCGGCGCCGTGGCGGTGCTCGCCGCCGGGCCGGCCGAGCAGCCGGTGGACGTGCCCTGGCTGCTCACCGAGCAGCCGCGCGCGCTGCTGGCCCCGCTGGCGCACCGCCTCTACGGCCGGCCCGACCGCGAGCTGCTGATGGTGGGCGTCACCGGCACCAACGGCAAGTCGACGGTGGTCTGGCTCTGCCAGGCGGTGCTCCAGGCGGCCGGCAAGCCGGCGGCACGGCTGGGAACGATCTCCTATGCCTTCGGCGACCTCGAGCTGCCGGCGCAGCGCACGACGCCCGAGGTCTCGGACCTGGTGCGCATGCTGCGGCTGATGCGCGATCGCGGCGCAGTCGCCGCCTGCATGGAGGTCTCCTCGCACGCGCTGGTGCTCGACCGTCTCGGCGAGACGCGCTTCGATGCCGGCGTGTTCACCAACCTGACGCGCGACCACCTCGACTTCCACGGCACGATGGAGGAGTACTACCTCGCCAAGCGGCGACTGTTCACCGAGCGGCTCAAGCCGGGCGGCGTGGCGGTGGTCCACGCCGGCGACCCGTACGGAAAGCGACTGGCGGCCGAGCTGCGGCAGGTGCGCGGCGCCGCGGCGCCGGCGCGCATCGTCTCCTACGGCGAAGGGGGCGAGGTGCGCGTCGTGGAGGCGCGGCTGGAAGCGCGGGCGACCCACGCGCGGGTGGCGACGCCGCGCGGCGAGCTCGCCCTCGAGACCCGGCTGCTCGGTCCCTTCAACCTCGAGAACCTGCTCGCCGCGGTGGCGCTGGGCGAGGCCCTGGAGCTGCCCACGGAGGCGGTGATCGCCGGGCTCGCCGAGGTCGCCCCGGTGCCCGGGCGCATGGAGGCGGTCGACCGCGGCCAGTCGTTCCCGGTGTTCGTCGACTACGCCCACACCGACGACGGCCTCGCCAACGCGCTGCGGGCGGTGCGCGCCATCGCCGGGCCGGGGCGCAAGGTGGTGGTGGTCTTCGGCTGCGGCGGCGACCGCGATCGCGGCAAGCGCCCGCTGATGGGCAAGGTGGCCGGCGAGCTCGCCGACCTCGTGCTGGTCACCTCGGACAACCCGCGCAGCGAGGACCCGCTGGCGATCATGGGGGCGATCGAGGAGGGCGTGAAAGCGAGCGGCAACGAGAGCTACCGGCTGCTGCCCGACCGCCGCGACGCCATCCGCCGGGCCATCGCCGTCGCCGGGCCGGACTGGGCGGTGCTCATCGCCGGCAAGGGCAACGAGGAGGGGCAGGAGATCGCCGGCACGAAGCAGCCGTTCTCCGATCGCGACGAGGCCATTCGCGCCCTCGAGGAGCGCCCGCATGCGGCGAACGGTGGGTGAGGCCGCGGCCGCCATGGGAGGCGAGCTGGTGACCGGCGACTCCGACCTGGGCTGGACGCGGGCCACCCTCGACTCGCGGCAGGTGGCGGGCGGCGAGCTGTTCTTCGCCCTGGCCGGCGCGCACACCGATGGGCACCAGTTCGTGGGCGCCGCCCTCGACCGCGGCGCGGCGGCAGCGGTGATCGAGCGACCGGTACCGCTGCCGTCCGCCGGCGCGGCTGCGCCCGCCAGCGGCGCCGCCACCGGCGCCACGCCGGCGATGCCCACCGGCGCCCTCATCCGCGTGCCGCGCGTCTACGACGGCCTCCACGCCTTGACCCGCGCCGTGCGCCGCGAGGTCCCCGAGCACCTCGTCGGCATCACCGGCTCCTCCGGCACGACCACCACCAAGGAGCTGCTCGCCCTCTGCCTCGAGCGCAAGTACCGCGTCGCCAAGAGCGAGGGCAACCTCAACAACCTCCTCGGCTTCCCGCTGACGCTGCTGGCGACGCCGCCGGGCACCGAGTGGCTGGTGGCGGAGATGGGCATGTCGCT
>DASYUP010000518.1:0-1779 GCA_036001185.1 Thermoanaerobaculia bacterium | reverse complement strand
CCAGGGGCGCCGCCTGCCGCAGGCCGCCGAGGGCGGCGGCGAGGGCCGGCGAGGCGGCGAGGAGCTCGTCGAGCGAGTGGGAGGGGGCGGCGGCGGTCACGGCGGCGCGCGGCGCGCGGTGGCGCTACGCCAGCGGCGCCGATCCCGTGTCGACGAGCTGGTCGGTGACATCGGGGGCATCGCCCCACAACCGCTCGAGGCCATAGAAGCGGCGGCGCTCGTGCAGGAAGACGTGCACCACGAAGTCGCCATAGTCCATCAGCACCCACTGCCCGGTCTGGTACCCCTCGACGTGCAGAGGCCGCCGCTTCCGCGAGCGCAGCTGTTCCTCCACGCCGTCGGCGATGGCCTGCACCTGCCGCGTGTTCTGCCCGCTGCAGACGAGGAAGTAGTCGGTGAAGTGGGTGACCTCACCCACCTGCAGCGCCTTGAGGTCCTCGCTCTTCTTGTCGAGAGCCGCCGCCACCGCCTGGCGAACCGCCGCCGTGGTGTCGTCGTCGGGGAGGGGCTGGGAGGCTTCCGGAGTGGCGGGAAGCTGGTGGTCAGGGAGCGGTCGTTTCATCGTAGAGGCGATACTTGCGGGCGTAGTTTAGCACCAAGGGATGGAGCGCTCCGGCGGGAATCGCCACCCCCGCCGCGAGCGCCGCGCGCAACGCCGTTGCCGACACCGGCACCGGCTCGTGCGGCACGAAGACCAGGTCGCCACGGTCCCACGCGGCGAGCAGCTCGGGCGCGAGTGCCGCTCTCAGCGCCGCCGGTTCCCAGCCCGGCCGAGTGAGCACCACCAGCCGCGCCAGCTGCGGCAGCTCGCGCCAGCGCCGCCAGCTCGGCAGCGTGGCCAGCGAGTCGCTGCCGAGCAGCAGGTGGAGCTCGGCGCCGGGCAGCTCGCCACGGAAGTGCTCGAGGGTCTCGATGGTGTAGGCCGGCTGCGGCCCCAGCTCGTGCGTGGAGACGAAGGTGCGCTCCTCGCCGAGCAATGCCAGCTCGAGCATGGCGAAGCGCGCCAGCGCCGGCGCGAAGCGGCGGCCAGGCTTGTGGGGGGGGTGCGCGGTGGGGAGGAAAAAGACCTTGTCGAGCGCCAGGGCGGCGCGCGCGGCGCGCACCGGCGCTACGTGCCCGGCGTGCACCGGATCGAAGCTGCCGCCGAAGAGGCCGACCTTCATCGCGCCTCTCCTCGCCCCGGTGCGGCGTCGGTGGCAACGCCGGCGCCTGCCGGCGGCGGCGCCGCGCGCAGCAGCTCACGCAGGGCGAAGCGCAGCTCGGGCAGGCCGGCGCCGGTGGCGGCGCTGATCTCGGCGTAGGGCAGCCGGCGCGCCGCGGCGGCGGCGCGCAGGCGCTCGGGCTGTCCCTCGACCGCGGCGTCGAGCTTGCTGGCGACGATCAGCCGCGGGCGCCGCAGCAAGTCGGGATCGAAGGCGCCGAGCTCGTGCTCGATGGCGGCGAGGTCGGCGGCCGGGTCGGCGTCGGGGTTGGCGGTCTCCACCAGGTGCAGCAGCACGCGGCAGCGCTCGACGTGACGGAGGAACTGGATGCCGAGCCCGGCACCCTCGGAAGCTCCGGCGATGAGGCCCGGCAGGTCGGCGATGACGAACGACTCGTAGGGCCCGGTGGCGACGACGCCGAGCTGCGGCACCAGAGTGGTGAACGGATAGTCGGCGATCTTCGGCCGCGCCGCCGAGAGGGCGGCGATGAGCGTCGACTTGCCGGCGTTGGGCAGCCCGACGACACCGACGTCGGCGAGCAGCTTGAGCTCGAGCCGCAGCCGGCGCTCCACCCCCT
>DASYUP010000517.1:0-2175 GCA_036001185.1 Thermoanaerobaculia bacterium | reverse complement strand
GCCGGTCACTGGCAGGTGGGCAGCTGCTTCGATCCGCAGCAGCTCGCCGAGGGCGTCCACGAGCTCGGCAAGCAGATGGGCGGCCAGCCGCAACGCCTGCTCGGCGTGCTCGAGCAGCTGCAGGAGCCGCTGGGAGCGGTGCGCGACCTGTTGGGCATTCCCGGCATGGGGCGCGAGACGGCGGCCAACTTCCGCGACAAGGCGCGCATGAAGACGCTGCTGCGGCAGGCCGGGCTGCCGTGCGCGCGCCACTGCCTCGCCGAGGACGCGGCGGCGGTGTGGGCGCTGGCCCAGGAGGCGGGCTTTCCGCTGGTGGTGAAGCCTCCTGCCGGCGCCGGCGCCAAGGCCACCTTCCGGCTCGACCACGCCGAGCAGCTGAGCCAGGCGCTCGCCGCCGATGGGCCGGGCCGCGGGCGCCCCTGGATGGTCGAGGAGTTCATCCTCGGCGACGAGCAGTCGTTCGACACCGTCTCCATCGCCGGGCGGCCGGTCTGGCACTCGCTCACCCACTACCTGCCGACCCCGCTCGATGCGCTGCGCCACCCCTGGATCCAGTGGTGCGTGGTGCTGCCGCGCGAGGTCGACGGGCCGCAGTACGACGACATCCGCGCCGCCGCCTTCAAGAGCCTCGAGGTGCTCGGCATGGACACCGGCTTCACGCACATGGAGTGGTTCCGCCGCAAGGACGGCTCGGTGGCGATCTCCGAGGTGGCGGCGCGCCCCCCGGGGGCGCAGATCACCCGCCTCATCTGCTACGCCCACGACATGGACTTCTACAACGCCTGGGCCCGACTGATGGTGTTCGAGCAGTTCGACCCGCCGCAGCGGCGCTACGCCGCCGGCGCGGCATTCCTGCGCGGCCAGGGGAGCGGGCGCGTGCAGGCAGTGCATGGCCTGGAGAAGGCGAACGCCGAGATGGGGCACCTGGTGGTGGAATCGAACCTGCCGCGTAAGGGGCAGCCGCGCTCGTCCAGCTACGAGGGGGAGGGCAACGTCATCGTCCGCCACCCGGAGACCCAGGTGGTGGTGGCGGCGCTCAAGAAGCTGATCTCCGCCGTGCGAGTGGAGGTGGCGTGACACCCCTCGTCATGGCGAGGAGCGAAACGACGAAGCAATCTCCACGGCGAGATCGCCACGGGCCCTTCGGGCCCTCGCGATGACGAGGCGGCATCTTCTCGAGGTAGCGATGCCATGGATGTGCTGATGTTCTCCCCGGGCTACCCAGCCGAGATGCCCTACTTCACGCGCGGGCTGGCGGAGGTCGGGGCACGCGTGTGGGGGCTCGGCGACCAGCCTGCAGGAGCGCTGCCCGACGAGGCGCGCCGGGCCCTCGCCGGCTACCTGCAGGTGCCCGACCTGTGGGACGAGCGCCGGCTGCTCGACGACCTGAGGCGCTGGCGCGGCCCGCGCGGCTTCGACCGCGTCGAGTGCCTGTGGGAGCCCGGCATGCTGCTGGCGGCGCGCCTGCGCGAGGCGCTCGGCGCCGCCGGCATGAGCGAAGCCGAGACCGTACCCTTCCGCGACAAGGGGCGGATGAAGGAAGTGCTCGACGCCGCCGGCCTTCGCACGCCGCGCCACTTCCGCGCCAAGACCGCCGACAGCGTGCGCGAAGCTGCCGAGCGCGTCGGCTACCCGGTGTGCGTCAAACCGATCGCCGGCGCCGGCTCCGCCGACACCTACAAGGTGAGCGCGCCGGCCGAGCTCGAGGGCGTGCTGCAGGCGACTCGCCACGTCCCCGAGGTGTCGGTGGAGGAGTGGATCGAGGGGGAGGAGTACACCTTCGACACCATCTGTGCCGATGGCCGCATCCTCTACCACAACATCGCCTGGTACCGGCCGAAGCCGATCGTCGGCCGCTCGGTGGAGTGGATCAGCCCGCAGACGGTGACCTTGCGCGACGTCGATCACCCCGACCTGCAGAGTGGCGTGAAGCTCGGCCTGCAGGTTCTCCAGGCCCTCGGCTTCCGCACCGGCTTCACGCACATGGAATGGTTTCGCAAGCCCGACGGCGAGGCGGTCTTCGGCGAGATCGCGGCTCGGCCGCCGGGCGCCCGCTCGACCGAGCTGATGAACTACGGCTGCGACATCGACGTCTTCCGCGGCTGGGCCGAGGCGGTGGTGCACGGTAGTTGGTCGCAGCCGCTGGAGCGCAAGTACAACTCGGCGGTCATCTTC
>DASYUP010000516.1:0-1834 GCA_036001185.1 Thermoanaerobaculia bacterium | reverse complement strand
GGCACATCGCGTGGGTGCGCCGCCAGCGGCTCCACGAGCCCAACGCGCAGCGCGCGCTGGAGCACATGCTCTGCCACCTCGACGGCCTCGACGCGCAGCTGGCCGCGCTCGCGCACGAACTCGCCGAGATCGCCGCCCGCGAGCCGTGGAGCGACCCGGTGCGCTGGCTGTCAAGCTTCCGCGGCATCGGCATCCGCACCGCCCTGGGGCTGCTGGCCGAGATCGGCGACTTCCGCCGCTTCGGAACGGCGCGCGAGCTGATGAGCTTCCTCGGCCTGACCGTCAGCGAGTACTCCTCCGGCGATCGCCAGCACCGCGGCCATCTGACCAAGACCGGCAACCGCCACGCCCGCCGGCTGCTCGTCGAGGCCGCCTGGCACTACCAGCACCCACCGCGGCGTTCCACGCGGACCGCCGCGCTCGCCGACCACGTCCCGCCCGCCGTCACCGCGCGCGCCTGGCGGGCCCAGATCCGCCTGCACCACCGCCACCACCACCTCACCAGCCACGGCAAGCGCTCGACCGTCGCCACCGCCGCCATCGCCCGCGAGCCCGCCGGCTTCCTGTGGGCCGCCATGACCCACCAACCCCTGCGCCAGGAGATCGCCGCCGCCTGAACCCGACCAACCGCTGGGGCGGGGCGGCCGGCGCCGACCCGCCGGAGAAACCTCGATCGATCTATGCGACAGAAGACTCGCGACCCTCGTGCGAGGCACCCCACGACCGGACACCGTCCTGCGGTCCCGACCCGCGCATCTCAGAGTGACCAGTCGTCGTTGCCGTCGCGCGCCGGCCGCCCCGCCCCAGCACCACCACCATGAGCGCCGACACGCCACACCACAAGCCGCTCCTTGACACGGGCGTCCATCTCAGATCGCTCTGAACGAGCGCCGCAGCCCGCCCCGTCGAGCGCGCGGATGCAGTCCGAGCCCTCGTGGGGTGATGCCCCGCCTCCTTGAAGACCAGCGCAGCGCCGATGGCGATTGACAGGAGATCGGGCGCCCAGCCCTGCCCAGGGGCGGACCGAGCGCCCTGCTTCTCACCTGCCGCCGCGCAGGAGCTCGAGCAGCGCGTCGTCGGTCGTACCGCTGTGCACCGCGACATCCAGCGGCGTGCGTTGGCGGTCGTCGCGGGCGTCGAGCGGCGCTCCTCGCCGGACGAGCAGCTCGGCGGTCTGCAGCCGGTTCATCGAGGCGGCGAAGTGCAACGCGGTGATGCCGTACAGGGGGGCGCGGGCCGGGTCGGCTCCGCGGTCGAGCAGCTCCTCGCATGCGCGGGTGCGGCCGAGCTGGGCGCCGAGCGACAGCGCCTCGGCCAGGACGTCGGCCGGGTCGTCGGTCAGCGGTGGGCGCGGCGGCCAGCCCACGTCGCACAGGTTGGGCCGCTCGCGCATCGCCTCCGGGCGCAGCCGCCCGCCGGCATCGAACCATGCCGTCAGGCGCTCGATGTCGTCGGCCGCGGCGGCGATGTAGAACGCATCGGGGAGCAGTCCGGTGCGCGCGATCAGGGCGTCGGCGGCCTCTCGGCTGCCGTGGTAGATCGCGGTCTGCAGCGCCGTGATGCCCCAGATCGGCACCGCGGCGGCGTCGGCTCCCGCGTCGAGCAGCCAGCCCACCATGTCGGCCTTGTTAAAACAGGCGGCGAGGTTCAACGGCACGTCGAGCTCGGAGCCCGCCTCGACGAGGGCGTCGACGACCTCGCGCGGCACCCGGCCGGCCTCCGGCTGGGCGGCGGCACCGAGCAGCGTCCCGCCGGGGTCCTCGCGCTCGAGGCCGGGATGCTGCTCGAGCAGCTCACGCAGCGTCGCGGCGTCGCCGGCGTTGATCGCGGCCTC
>DASYUP010000515.1:0-3423 GCA_036001185.1 Thermoanaerobaculia bacterium | reverse complement strand
GAAGTCGCCGGCGCAGGAGAGCTCGGCCCGCCCCGGCTCCACGCCGACCTTGCCCAGCGGCGCGAGGGCATCGAGGATCGGTCGCTCTTCGCCGGCCCGCAGGGTGAAGCTGACGAGCGGCGCGACCAGCGAGCCGTCGGCGCCGGCCACCGCCAGCGCGCAGCGATTGCCGCCGCCAGCCAGGTTGACGACCACCAGGTGGCTGGCGAGCGCCTCGCCGGTCAGCAGCCCCTCGAAGGCCGCCGTCGTGCCGCCCGGCAGCCGCAGGTCGGCCGCCACCCCCGCGCTTGCGGCGCGGCCGAGGGCGGCGAGATCGCGCTCGTCATTCGCCCGCGGCGACGGCGGCAGCAGCTGGGCGCTCGCAGCAGTCGCGAACGACAGCACGAGCAAGGTGAGCAGCAGCGAGCGGACGGCGGACCTGGACATCGAAGCTCCTTCGCAGGCGATGATCGGTGGCGTGAACGGCGGATTATAGCCGGCGCTACCAGGAGACGTTGCTGCGGCGAAAGCCGCGCGGGTCGCGGCCGAAGGCGCGCAGCTGGCCACAGGCGGCGGCGACGTCGTCGCCGCGCCGGCGGCGCACGGTGGCCACCAGCCCGCGCTGGCGCAGGCGGTCGCGGAAGGCGGTCACCGTCTCCGTGGGCGGCGGCACCATGCGGTCGCCGAGCACCGGATCGGCGTTGACAGGGATGAGGTTGACCTTCGCCCGCGCCTTCACCCCGGCGCCAGCGAGCAGGCGGGCCAGCGCGTCGGCATCGGCGGTGGCGTCATTGAAGCCGGAAATCAGCAGGTACTCGAAGGTCAGCTTGCGGCCGGCCTCGAGCGGGTACTGGCGCAACGCCGCCATCAGCTCGGCCAGCGGATAGGCGCGATTGACCGGCATCAGCTCGCTGCGCCGCGCGTCGTCGGCGACGTGCAGCGAGACGGCCAGATTGGGCCGTCGCGGCCAGGCGGCGAGCCGCCGGATGCCCGGCACCACGCCGACGGTGGAGACGGTGATGCGCCGCAGCGAGATCCAATCGCCGAGCACGGTGATGGCGGGCTCTAGCTGGTCGAGGTTGAGCAGCGGCTCGCCCATGCCCATGAACACCACGTTGAGGCTCTGCTGCGGCGACAGCTTGCCGGCGATGGCGAGCACCTGGCCGACGATCTCGCCGGCGGAGAGGTCGCGCCCGGCGCCCCAGAAGCCGGTGACGCAGAAGCGACAGGCCATGGCGCAGCCGGCCTGGCTGGAGATGCAGAAGGTGCGACGATCGCCGTCGGGAATGTCGACCGCCTCGACGGTGGCGCCGTCCCACAGCCGGAAGAGGTACTTGGTGGTGCCGTCGCCCGCCACGTGCCGGGTCTCCACCTCCGGGAGGCCGATGCGGAACTGCCTCTGCAGCTGGGCGCGCAGCGGCTTGGGGAGGGCGCGGAGGTCCTCGCAGCGGCGAGCGCCCTGCTCGTAGAGAGCACGGAAGATCTGCTCGACGCGAAAGGGACGATCGATGGCCGGTGCCAGCAGCGCGGCGAGCTGCGGCCGGGGCAGCCCGAGCAGGTCCGGCAGCGGCGGCGACGTTCGGGCCAGCGGATGCATCGCGGGCTCGGAGCCTGCGGCGGTCGGCGGCGATGCGGGATCCGGAGTCATGCTGGTGAGGCCCGAGACGACAACGGCCCGACGGCGCCGCGGCATTCCCGCCCGCGCGACAGGGCTGGTCCCCGCCTGCGCCTCGGCGCTGGTCGCAGCCCGCGCGTCAGCGCCGATAGCACTCGGCGCCTCCGCGCCGATAGCACCCTGCGCCTCAGCGCTGATAGCACCCTGCGCCTCAGCGCTTGCGGCCGCGGCGCGTGGGATCGATGCCGATCGACTTGAGGAAGGAGAGGTCGGGGCCGTTGATCTGGAAGACCGGGTCCTGCGGCAGCGGCAGCTTGCCGCGGTCCGCCGGCTCGAGGGCATCCTGTTTCTTGCAGTCGACCAGCAGGTAGAGCGAGTAGCCCTCTTCGCGCAGCTGACGCCACGTGCGGTGCACGTCGGTGGAGTCCGAGATCGCCTCGTAGAGGGCCTTGCGGAACTCCGAAAGCATCTGCTGCAGCTTCTCGTTCAGCAACGACCGATGGTCCTCCACAGTGGACTCCGCGAACACCTCCAAGCTCTGGCGGGCGACTCGCAGGCAGATTAACTCCCGACCTACCCCCTGTCAAACCGCCGTGGTGCTGGACGCCGACGAGCGGCCGGTGTAGAAAGCCGCCGCAGTGACGACCGCCGCGTCGCCTTCGCGCCTCGAGGCCATCAGCCACTGGCTGGCGACGTTGGCGCTGCCGGTGCGCCGGGTCGAGGCGCTCACCGGCGACATCTCGCTGCGCCGTTACTTTCGCGCCCGCTTCGCCGACGGCGGCAGCGGCGTCGTCGCCTACTACCCGGTCAAGCTGCGCGCCGTGTGCCCGCGCTTTCGCCTCACCACGCGGCTGCTCGGCGGCGCCGGCGTGCCGGTGCCCGCGGTGCGCCACGCCGATTGCGCCCGCGGCCTGATGCTGCTCGAGGACGTCGGCGACCGCACGCTCTACGACGAGCCCGAGCGCGACTGGACGGCACTGGCACCGCTCTACCGCAGCGCCGTCGACCACGTCGAGCGCATCCAGGCGCTGCCCCGCGACACGGTGGCGGCGCTCAATCCGCCGCTCGACACGGCGCTGCTGCGCTGGGAGCTGCGCAAGACCTGGGATCTCGTGCTGGTGCCCGAGGGCCTGGTCGGCGATACGGCCACGGCGACCGCCCTCGCCGCCGCCTTCGAGACGCTCTGCGGCGAGCTCGGGCGCGAGGAGCGGCTGGTCCCCTGTCATCGCGACTACATGCCGCGCAACCTGATACGTCGCGGTGCCGAGCTCGTGGTGCTCGACCACCAGGACCTGCGGCTCGGCCCGCCGGCCTACGACCTCGCCTCGCTGCTCAACGACAGCCTCTTCCCGCCGGCGCATCTGGAGCAGGAGCTCCGCGCCTCACTGCTGCCCGGCCCACGGGGCGAGCTCGACTATCACCGCGCGGTAGTGCAGCGCGCCGTCAAGGCGGTCGGCAACTACCGCGACTTCGCGCGCCGTGGCTTCGACCGCCATCTCAAGCTGGTGCGGCCTACCCTCGCCAGGGCCTGGCGCTGGTTCGCCGTGGTGCCGGAGCTGCAAACGGTGCGAGCAGCTCTACAGCCGGCATGGAAAGCGTTCCTCGGCGATCTGCTAGACTGAAATTGCCCACGCCGGGAAGCTGGCGCGCGCGCGACGCCGTCGCGCCCCGGGCTTTGCCGCCGCGGAGGTTGCCATGTTCGGTCTCGGCGTCCCTGAGCTGCTGATCATCTTCGCCATCATCATGCTGCTGTTCGGCTACTCGCGACTGCCGCAGCTGGGCAAGGGGCTGGGTCAAGGCATTCGCAACTTCCGCGAAGGGCTGCGCGG
>DASYUP010000514.1:0-5493 GCA_036001185.1 Thermoanaerobaculia bacterium | reverse complement strand
GTGGACTCGTGGCGCTGCGCGAACCACTCTCCCGGTCCCGCCGGCACGAGTGCCAACACCCGGCGCCCCGCGGGCGCCGCGGCCGCGAGCACCTGCAGCGTCGGCAACCCGGTGGCGCGCAACCCCAGCGCTTGGTGGAAGCCGAGCAGCGTGGCCAGGCCGACCCGAAGCCCGGTGAAGCTCCCCGGCCCGCGCAGCGCCACGGCGCCGGCGAGGTCGCGGAGCTCGAGGGCGGCCTCGCGCAGCGCGGCGTCGATCCAATCGATCAGCTGCGACGACGACTCGCGCTGTGCCCCAGCTCGGGCGGCGACCACGCGGTCGCCGCGCGCCACGGCGACGCTCACCACTGCCGAGGCGGTGTCGACGGCGAGGACTTCCTGCGCGGTCCCTGGGGTGTCGGCGATGGCCGATTATAGGTTCGCCACGGAGCTGGCCAACGGATCGTTCACGACGGGTCGGACGCGGCGACGACGAGCAAATCGGCCCGGGCATAGGCGAAGAGACGGGCCCGGGGCGCATAGGCGACGGCGGTGACGTAGGACAAGAGGTTCTTGGGATCCTGTGGGAAGGCGGCGAGCAGGACGCCATCCGCCACCCGCAGGAAGCGCACGACCCCGCTGGAGGCGCCGTCCCCGGAACCGGCAGCGATCTCCTGCCGGTCGGGTGAAAAGACCACGGCGAGGACCCCCTGCTCGTTCCCCGGGATGGTGCGCAGGAGCACGCCGTCGGAGAGTCGCCACAGCCTGATCTTGCAGTCGGTGCACTGGCCGTACTGGTCGACCGCCATGCTGCCGGCGGCAAGGAGCTGTCCATCCGGCGAGACGGCCAGCGAGAAGGTGTCGGCGGCGCTGGGCCGGCCGATCAGCACTCCGTCGCTCACCCGGAAGAACAGGACGCCACCCTGTCCACCGACGATCAGATTGCGGCTGTCTGCCGTGAACGCCAGGGCAAACACGCGCGCGCGGTAGCCGGGCCCGCCGTTCAAGGTGCGGATCAAGGTCATGTCCGGAACGTGCCAGAGCTTGGCGGTGCCGTCCCTGCCCCCGGAGGCCAGCAGCCGCCCGTCCGGCGAGAAGGCAACGGCGGTGGTGCCGTTGTTGTGAGCCGAGATGCGGCCGGCAACCAGGGTGCCGTCGGCGACGCGGAAGAGGTCGAGGTTGCGGTTGTTCGATTGGCTGCCCAGCGCCGCGTACGCGCTGTCGGGTGAGAAGCTCACGGCGTTGACGCGAGCGCCGCTGTACGAGAGGGGGAACTGGCGGACGACGGCGCCATCGGCGGCGCCTCGCAGCGATCGGCCGGTGAGCAAGAACTGCCCGTCGGGGCTGAAGGCGATCGCCTTGCCGGCGCTGCCGGCCTGCCAGGCGACGTTCTGTGGCGTCTGCGCTGCCGCGGCGCCGCACAGCGAGAGAAACGCTGCGAGCGTCGTAACCACTCGGCGAAGCCAGGTGCTCGTAGGTGTCATGGGGTGGTCCCTTTCTTTGCTGGTGAGCTCCGAGCGTTGGACCGCATGCGCGCGCATGGCTCGGTCGAGGTCGGGCGGTGAGGAAGCCCGGTGTGATGGAGCACACCGAAGAGGGCGTGCTCGACGAGACACCGCCCAGCAAGCCGTGTGCCGCTGGGCCCGGACGCGGCCCCGGAAATGCGGCTGCGCGGCTCCCGGGGGGTTTCGGGCCGGCCCGTATACTTGCGCCCTTGCAATCCAGGCCGGCCCACCCCACGCCGATGCTGCGCCACTACCTCGAGGTCAAGGCGCAGCACCCGGACGCGTTGCTCTTCTACCGCATGGGCGATTTCTACGAGCTCTTTTTCGAAGATGCGCTGCGGGCGGCGCCCCTGCTCGAGGTGGCGCTCACCGCCCGCGGCCGCGGCACCGACAACGAGACGCCGATGTGCGGCGTGCCCTACCACGCGCTCGAGACCTATCTCGGCAAGGTGCTGCGCGCCGGCCTCAAGGCCGCGGTCTGCGACCAGATGGAGGATCCTGCCACCGCCAAGGGATTGGTGCGGCGCGAGGTGACGCGGGTGATCACTCCGGGCACCCTCTCCGAGCCCGGCCTCCTCGATGGCAAGGAGGAGAACCTGCTGGCGAGCCTGCGCTTCGCCGCCGACGGCAGCGGCGCCGCCGCCTTCCTCGACGTCTCCACCGGCGCCTTCTTCGTCCGCCGGCTGCGCGACGCCGAGGAGGCGCTCGAGGACCTCGAGCTGTTGCGGCCGCGCGAGCTGCTCGCCAGTGCCGGTGAGCTGCCGGCGGCGGTGCTGCGCTGGGCGGAGCGCACCGGCGTCTGCCGCAGCGCCCTCGGCGACGAGGAGGTGCCGCGCGGCCGCCGCGCCGCCGAGCTGGTGCAGCGCCAGCTCGGCATCGCCACCCTCAAGGGCCTCGGCCTGGCGGAGGGGGAGCTCGCCATCGAGGCGGCGGCGGCGGCGCTGCACTACGCCCGCGACACCCAGCGCAGCGAGCTGGCGCACGTGCGAGCCCTCACCGTGCGCGAGAGCGACTCGGCGCTGCTGCTCGACCCCACGACGCTCGCCAACCTCGAGGTGCTGCGCGGCCTGCGCGAGGGCGGCCGCCGGGGCACCCTGCTGTCGGTGCTCGACCGCACGGTGACGCCGGCGGGCGGCCGGCTGATCAAGGAGTGGCTGCGCCGCCCGCTGCGCGAGCCGGAGGCGATCCGCGCCCGCCTCGAGGCGGTGGGGGAGCTGCTCGCCGACGGAGCCCGCCGCGAGCGATTGCGCGATGCGCTGGGGGCGCTCGGCGATCCCGAGCGCTGGGCCGGTCGCGCCGTGCTCGGCACCCTGACGCCGCGCGAGGCGGCGGCGCTGCGCGACGGCCTGGCTCATGTGCCGGCGGCGCTCGCCGAGCTGGCGACGGCAGCTCCGGCGCTGCTGCGCGAGCTCGCCGCCGTCGACGCGCTCGCCGACCTCCACCGCGAGCTCGAGCGCTGCCTGGTACCGGTGCCGCCCGCCACCCTCAAGGACGGCGGCGTCATCGCCGAGGGCCTCGACCCCGACCTCGACGCCGCACGCTCGCTGGCGCGGGACAGCAAGCGCCACATCCTGTCGCTGGAGTCGCGCGAGCGCGAGCGCACCGGCATCGGCTCGCTGAAGATCCGCTACAACCGCGTCTTCGGCTACTACCTCGAGGTGACGCGCGCCAACCAGCATCTGGTGCCGCCTGACTTCATCCGCAAGCAGACCCTCGCCAACGCCGAGCGCTACGTCACCCCCGAGGTCAAGGAGCTCGAGGAGGCCATCCTTGGCGCCGAGGAGCGGCAGCTGGCGCTCGAGGAGCAACACTTTCGCGCCCTGCTGGCGGCGATCGCGGCGCGCGCCGCCGAGGTGCGGCGCCTCGCCGAGGCGCTGGCCGCCGCCGACGTGCTGGCCGCCTTCGCCGAGGTAGCGGCGCGGCAGCGCTACGTGCGACCGCGCATCGGCGAGCCGGGCGGTCCGATCGTCGTGCGCGACGGCCGGCATCCGGTGGTCGAGGCGCTGGCGAGCGACCCCTTCGTTCCCAACGACCTCGAGCTCGAAAGCGAGCGCGCGCAGGTGGTGGTGCTCACCGGTCCCAACATGGGCGGCAAGTCGACCTACCTGCGGCAGGCGGCGTTGCTGGTGCTGATGGCGCAGGCGGGGAGCTTCGTGCCCGCCGCCGAGGCGGAGATCGGCGTCGTCGACCGCATCTTCACCCGCGTCGGCGCCAGCGACGACCTGGCGCGTGGCGAGTCCACCTTCATGGTGGAGATGATCGAGACGGCGCGCATTCTCCACCACGCCACCGCCCACAGCCTGGTGGTGCTCGACGAGGTGGGGCGCGGCACCGCCACCTTCGATGGCCTGTCGCTCGCCTGGGCGATCGTCGAGCACCTGCACGAGCGCAGCGGCGCCAAGACGCTGTTCGCCACCCACTACCACGAGCTCACCGAGCTGGCTGCCCTGCTGCCGCGGGTGGTGAACCGCACCATGGCGGTCAAAGAGTGGGAGGAGCGCATCCTCTTCCTCCGCCGGGTGGTCAACGGCAGCGCCGACAAGTCCTACGGCCTGCACGTGGCGCGCCTCGCCGGCCTGCCGGCGACGGTGGTGGAGCGCGCGGGCGAGATCCTCGCCAACCTCGAGGCGCAGGAGTACGACCTCAGCGGGCGGCCGCGGCTGGCCAAGGGCAACGCTCCGGCGAGCGCCGTGGAGCCCCCGGCGCAGCTGCAGCTCTTCGCCGCCGCAGAGGAGGTGGTGGCGCGGGCGCTGCGCGAGGCCGACCTCGAACGGCTGACGCCGCTCGAGGCGCTGAACCTGCTCGCCGAGCTCAAGCGGCGGTTGAGCTAGCTCCTGCCTCTACGGCGGCGCGCGCCGGTACTCGATGTAGCGCGCCGTCTCGTCCGCCACCTCGCGGCCGCAGAGCGTCTCGACGACGTGGAAGGCGAGGTCCATTCCTGACGCCACGCCGGCCGAGGTCATCACCCCGTCGTCGACGAAGCGCGCCTCCCGCTCGACGGTGACGTTGCCCAGCGAAGCCAGCAGGTCGAGGGCGCCCCAGTGGGTGGTCGCCCGGCGCCCCTCGAGCAGGCCGGCGCGGGCGAGCAGCAGTGAGCCGGTGCAGACCGACGTCACCAGCCGCGCGCGACCGGCGGTGGCGCGGATCCACGCCAGGGTCTCGGCGTCGTCGAGCAGCGGTCGGGTGCCCCAGCCGCCGGGGACGAGGAGCAGGTCGATGGGCGGCGCGTCGGCGAAGGCGTGATGGGCGACCACCCGCAGGCCGCCGGAGGCGCGTACCGGCTCCGTCGTCCGCGCCACGGTGAAGACCGCGAAGGGCGCGCTCTCGTCGTCGCGCCGCGACGCCAGGCCAGCGACCAGCCGCGTGCGCGAGAAAACCTCCAGCGGGCCGGCGAAGTCGAGCACGTCGACGTCGTTGAAGAGCAGGATGCCGACGTTGAGCTTCTGCATGGCGAGAGGGCGAGACGCCGGGTCACCGGCCTGGAGGCGCGAGGTCGGGATCCTTCATGGCTGCGGCTTGTCGTGGAGGGCGGGGCGTCGAGGTCCCTCGCGCCGCGGCTGGTCGTGGAAGCCGGGGCGTCGAGATCCCTCGGCGCTGCGCGCCTCGGGATAGCCGCGCTCAAACGCGCGGCTAAAACGGGATGTCGTCGTCCTCGCCGCCGCCGGCTTGACCGCCGCCGCCGTACGCGGGCTCGGCCTCGAACTCGTGCGTGGCTCCGCCGCCGCCGCCGCGGCCGCCGCCGTCACCACGACCGCCTAGCATCTGGAAGTTCTCGCAGATGATCTCGGTCTTGTACTTCTTCTCGCCGGTGTTCTTGTCGTCCCAGGAGCGTGTCTGGATCCGCCCTTCGACGAAGACCTGCTTGCCCTTGGTCAGGTACTGGCCGGCGATCTCGGCCGACTTGCCGTAGCAGACGACGTTGTGCCACTCGGTCTGCTCCTGGCGGTTGCCATCGCGGTCCTTGTAGCGCCGGCTGGTGGCGAGGCTGAAGCTCGCCACCGGCTGGCCGG